>NZ_JBHXKA010000038.1:23289-64238 GCF_042722885.1 Streptomyces sp. NPDC058401 | reverse complement strand
CAGATGTGGAAGCCCGGTAACGGGTGGAGCTGACTGGTACTAATAGGCCGAGGGCTTGTCCTCAGTTGCTCGCGTCCACTGTGTTAGTTCTGAAGTAACGAACTGTGTTCATATCCGGTTGGTTAACTTCATAGTGTTTCGGTGGTCATAGCGTTAGGGAAACGCCCGGTTTACATTCCGAACCCGGAAGCTAAGCCTTTCAGCGCCGATGGTACTGCAGGGGGGACCCTGTGGGAGAGTAGGACGCCGCCGAACAACCCGCCCTTTTAGCTCAGTCGGTAGAGCGTCTCCATGGTAAGGAGAAGGTCAACGGTTCGATTCCGTTAAAGGGCTCCAAAACGAGAAGGCCCCCGCCATTGGCGGGGGCCTTTTTGCGTTTCCCCCATGGGCATGGGGTGTTGAAGGGCCTCCGCTCTGTGGCGGGGGCCCTTTGCGCGTGAGGGGGGTGCGGGGCTCCTCGTCAAGCCCCGAATCTTCGGGCCGTGACCGGGGGTGGGGTTCGGGGCGCAATGGGATCAGCAGGAGTTCCAAGGCCCTCGATCCACGGGAGGAACCTCATGAGCAACGAACGGATTCGACACCTCGCCCACACGGTCAGGGCGGCTCTGGCCGGCGACGGCGCCTCCCCGTCCTCGTCCTCGTCCCTGTCTTCTTCGCGCTTCGATACCGGCCGTGACGCGGCCGTGGAGACGGGCAGTGCGCCCTGGGCCGGGGAGATGGCCGCCCCGTCCTTCATGATCCTGGTGGCGGGGCCCCGCCGGTAGGGCGGGCGGCGCGACGGTGCTCAGTCGCCGTCGCGCTGCCGCGGGATGCGGAAGGCGAGGATGGCCATGTCGTCGGAGGCCGGTTCGGCGGCGAAGCGTTCCACCGCGCGCAGGACGCGGGAGGCGACGGCGCCGGCGGTGAGGCCCGTACAGGTGGTGAGGACCTCGGCGAGGCCGTCGTCGCCGAGCATGCGGGTGCCCTCGCGGCGTTCGGTGACGCCGTCCGTGACACAGAGCAGGACGTCGCCGGGGTCCAGGGTGAGGGTCTGCTCGTAGAGGTCCAGGTCGTCGAGGACGCCGAGCAGGGGCTGCGGGTCGGCGGCCGAGGTGACCTCGCCGTTCGGGCGCAGGCGCAGCGGCAGCGGGTGGCCCGCGCAGACGACCTTCATGTGGGCGCCGCCGTCGGGCTGCGGGTGCAGCTCGCCGTACAGGAGGGTGAGGAAGCGGCTGCGGTCGCCCTCGTCGAGGATCGCGGCGTTCAGGCGTTCCAGTACGGCCGGGCCGCCGAGGCCCTCGCGGGCCAGGAGGCGCAGGGCGTGGCGGGCCAGGCCGGTGACGGCGGCCGCCTCCGGGCCGGTGCCGCAGACGTCGCCGATGGCGAACCCGTACACGCCGGGGCGGATCGGGAAGACGTCGTAGAAGTCGCCGCCCACCTCGTTGCCCTCGCCGGCCGCGCGGTAGATGACCTCGACCTCGATGCCGGGGATGGTGGGGGAGCCGGGCGGCAGCAGGCTCCGCTGGAGCGAGCGGCTGATGGCGGTGCGCTCGGAGTACAGGCGGGCGTTGTCCAGGGCCAGGGCGGCGCGGCGGGAGAGGTCCTCGGCGAGTTCGAGGATCTCCTGCCGGAAGTGCTCCTCGGAGGGCTTGCCGAGGGTCAGCATGCCGATGACGCGGTTGCGGGCGAGGAGCGGGAGGACCACGGTCTCGCCGCCGACCGCCAGGGAGGTTTCGGGCCAGGGACGGGCGCCGGACTCGCGGACCGGCTCGGGCGGGCTGACCTGGGCCAGCAGGGCCTTCAGTCCGTCGATGCGTTCCTCGTCCTCGTGCAGCACGTAGGAGAGGAACGGGTCGGAGGCCTGGTCGGCGATGGTGTAGACGGCGCACCAGGTGGCCAGGGTGGGGACGGTCATCTGGGCCATGAGGGCCAGCGTCTGGTCCCGGTCGAGGGTGCCGGCGAGCAGGTCGGAGGCCTCGACGAGGAAGGAGAGGGAGCCGCGGCGCAGTCGTTCGAGCTCGCCGAGGCGGGCCGATTCCACGGCGAGGGCGATGCGGTCCGCGGCGAACTGCAGGCGCAGGGCGTCGTCGTTGGAATAGCGGCCGGGCATTTCGGTGGCCACCCCGAGGGAGCCGGTGAGGCGGCCTTCGACCTTGAGGGGGACGGTGATGGCCGAGCGCATGCCGGTGGCTTCGAGGAGGGGCACCGCGCCGGGGACGACGACGAGGTCCTCGTGGACGGCGGGCATGCGGGCGCTGCCGTACCGGTTGGTGCCGGCTTCGACGGGGACGCGGGCGAAGCGCTGGCGGGTGGAGGGCAGGCCGGTGGTGGCGCGGACTTCGAGCTCGGTCTCGTCGTCGGTGGCGAGGAGGAGGAAGGCGGAGTCGGCGTCGAGGAGGTCGCGGGCGCGTTCCACGGTGCGCTGGAGGAGGCCGTCGAGGTCGTCGGGGGCGGGGGAGCCGATGAAGATCTCGAAGGGGTCCGTGGGGCGGGTCTCGGTCAGCTGGCCACCGTCCAGGGGGACCCGTGCGGGGCTTTGCAGCAGGGCGCGCTCGTCGTCGTGCACGAGTAGGCAGACGATGGAGGGCTCGCCGTGGGCATCGCGGACCCGCAGGTGGGAGGCGTAGACGGGGATGACGCGGCCGTCGGCGCCGCGGATGCCGTAGCTGCCCTCCCAGCGGGACAGGCGCAGGGCCTCGGCGATGCCGGTGCCGGTGCCGGGGGTCTGCGGCCAGGCGGCGAGCTCGGCGAGCGGGCGGCCGACCGCCTTCGAGGCGAGGTGGCCGAAGATGATCTCGGCGTCCTCGTTCCAGGCGGAGACGGTGCCGGCGGAGTCGATCTGCAGGACGGCTACGCGGACCCGGCTGTCGGCCAGGGGAAGGAGCTGGTCGGGGACGACGGGCCCCGCGGAGCGGGTACCGACCGGACGGTCCGGCAGGTCGAGCCGGAACCACACGTGCTTGTGCGCGGACGTGTACTCGACGCCCCAGCGGGTGGCGAGGGCGGCGCAGAGCATGAGCCCGCGGCCGTTCTCGCGGTCGGGGTCCGCGTAGGGGCGGTCGCCGGGGTGCTGGAGGGGGAGCTCGCGCTCCGGGTAGCGGTCGGCGACCTCGACCCGTACGCCGTCGCCGGTGCGCAGGCACAGCACCTCGGCGCGGGTTCCCGCGTGGACCACGGCGTTGGTGACGAGCTCGCTGGTGAGGACCACCGCGTCGTCGACGATGTCCGCGAATCCCCAGCCCTGGAGGGTGTCGCGGACGAATGCGCGGGCAGCAGCGACTGAACGCCCCTGTGGATCGAAACTGGCAGCGGCCCGTGCCGTGATCACAAGTCTCCTTCGACGCGGTGGACAACGGATGCCAGGTTACTTACCTTCGCGCTCGCCATGGTGCCGTCGTCTGGGAATCCACCCGCAGGGTGCGGCCGGTGTGCGATGGTGCCGGAGTGTTATGGCCGGGTTGGGCCGGGGTGAAACACTGGGCAGGCTTCGAGTCAGGCCGTAGTGGATGGACACGGCATAGATGGGCACGGCGTAGATGGGCACGGCGTAAGTGGACGCAGTCTGATGAACAAGATGCCCGGTGGAACAGTGGTCGACCCTTTCGGGAGGGACACGGTGGAGGCTGGCGCGGCGGTGCGGCGTACGGGAACGCGCCCGAAGGGAGGTCGCTCCCGGCGGGGCGTGACGACGGAAGTCGATACCGCGGCCCTGAACAGGCTGCTCACGGCCCTGGTGTCGATGCGGGACGGTAACTTCCGCAAGCGGCTGACGGTGTCCGGCGACGGGGTGATGGCTGAGATCGCGGCCGTCTACAACGAGGTCGCCGACCGCAATCTCCACCTGACCGGGGAGCTGTCCCGTGTGCGCCGGATGGTCGGCCGCGAGGGCAAGCTCAGCGAACGGCTGGAAACAGGTGCCTGCGAGGGCTCCTGGGCGGCCGCGATCGACGCCTCGAACCAGCTGGTCGACGACCTGGCCCGGCCGGTGTCCGAGGTGGGCCGGGTGCTGTCGGCGGTCGCGGAGGGTGATCTCGACCAGCGCATGGACCTGCGGACCCAGGCCGCGGAGGGTGCCGGGCACCCGCTGCGCGGGGAGTTCCTGAAGGTCGGGCGGACGGTCAACAACCTGGTCGACCAGCTCTCCGCGTTCACCGACGAGGTGACGCGGGTGGCGCTGGAGGTGGGTACCGAGGGCAAGCTCGGCGGCCAGGCACAAGTGCGCGGAATGTCCGGATCCTGGAAGGATCTGACCGACTCCGTCAACACGATGGCGTACCGGCTCACCGCCCAGGTGCGTGACATCGCTCTCGTGACGACGGCGGTGGCCAAGGGCGATCTGTCGCGCAAGGTCACGGTGCACGTGGCCGGCGAGATGCTCCAGCTGAAGAACACCGTCAACACGATGGTGGACCAGCTCTCCTCGTTCTCCTCCGAGGTGACCCGCGTGGCCCGCGAGGTGGGTACGGAGGGTGAGCTCGGCGGCCAGGCGAAGGTGCCCGGGGTCGCGGGCGTGTGGAAGGACCTGACCGACTCCGTCAACACGATGGCGGGCAACCTGACGGCCCAGGTGCGCGGCATCGCGCAGGTGACCACGGCCGTGGCCAACGGAGACCTGTCGCAGAAGGTCCGGGTCAGTGCGCGCGGCGAGGTCGCGCAGCTGGCCGAAACGATCAACCAGATGACCGAGACGCTGCGGACCTTCGCGGACGAGGTCACGCGCGTGGCCAGCGAGGTCGGTGCCAAGGGTCTGCTGGGCGGGCAGGCGCAGGTGCCCGGTGCGGCCGGGACGTGGAAGGACCTCACCGATTCGGTGAACACGGTCTTCCGCAACCTGACCACGCAGGTGCGCGACATCGCGCAGGTGACGACGGCGGTGGCCAACGGCGACCTGTCGCAGAAGGTCACCGTGAACGTGGCCGGCGAGATGCTGGAGCTGAAGAACACCGTCAACACGATGGTGGACCAGCTCCAGTCCTTCGGCGCGGAAGTGACGCGGGTGGCCCGTGAGGTCGGCGTCGAGGGTGAACTGGGCGGGCAGGCGCAGGTGCCCGGCGCGGCCGGGACCTGGAAGGACCTCACCGACTCGGTGAACACCGCCTTCCGCAATCTCACCGGGCAGGTCCGCAACATCGCCCAGGTGACGACGGCGGTGGCCAACGGCGACCTGTCGCAGAAGGTCACGGTCGACGTCTCCGGCGAGATGCTCCAGCTCAAGAACACCGTGAACACGATGGTGGACCAGCTGTCCTCCTTCGCCGACCAGGTCACGCGGATGGCGCGGGACGTGGGCACGGAGGGCCGGCTCGGCGGCCAGGCGCGGGTCGAGGGGGTGTCCGGCACCTGGAAGGAGCTCACCGACTCCGTCAACTTCATGGCCGGGAACCTGACCTCCCAGGTGCGCCAGATCGCCCAGGTGACCACGGCGGTGGCGCGCGGCGACCTCTCCCAGAAGATCGACGTGGACGCCCGGGGCGAGATCCTGGAGCTGAAGAACACCATCAACACGATGGTCGACCAGCTCTCGGCCTTCGCGGAGCAGGTGACCCGGGTGGCCCGGGACGTGGGTACGGAGGGCCGGCTCGGCGGTCAGGCGCAGGTGCCCGGTGTGGCCGGCGTGTGGCGCGATCTGACCGACTCGGTGAACGGCATGGCCGGGAACCTGACCTCGCAGGTCCGCAACATCGCGCAGGTCGCCACCGCGGTGGCCCGCGGCGACCTGTCGCAGAAGATCGAGGTCGACGCCCGGGGCGAGATCCTGGAGCTGAAGAACACCCTCAACACGATGGTCGACCAGCTCTCGAACTTCGCGGAGCAGGTGACCCGGGTGGCCCGGGAGGTGGGCACCGAGGGCATCCTGGGCGGCCAGGCGGAGGTGAAGGGGGTCTCCGGCACCTGGAAGGACCTCACCCAGTCCGTCAACTTCATGGCGAACAACCTGACCTCGCAGGTCCGCAACATCGCCGAGGTGACCACGGCGGTCGCCATGGGCGACCTCTCCAAGAAGATCACCGTCGATGCCAAGGGCGAGATCCTGGAGCTCGTCACCACCGTGAACACGATGGTGGACCAGCTCTCCTCCTTCGCCGAGCAGGTGACGAGGGTGGCCCGCGAGGTGGGTACCGAGGGCATCCTCGGCGGCCAGGCCCGGGTGCGCGGGGTCACCGGCATCTGGAAGGACCTCAGCGACAACGTCAACACCATGGCCGGCAATCTGACGGCCCAGGTGCGCGGGATCGCGCAGGTGTCGACCGCGGTGGCCAACGGCGACCTGACCAAGACGGTCACCGTCGAGGCGCGCGGCGAGGTCGCGCAGCTCGCCGACACCGTCAACACCATGGTCAAGACCCTGTCCTCCTTCGCCGACGAGGTCACGCGCGTGGCCCGCGAAGTGGGTACGGAGGGCCGCCTCGGCGGCCAGGCGCACGTGCCCGGGGTCTCCGGGACCTGGAAGGACCTCACCGACTCGGTGAACTTCATGGCCTCCAACCTCACCGGCCAGGTGCGGCAGATCGCCATGGTCACGACCGCCATCGCCAAGGGCGACATGACCAAGAAGATCGACATCGATGCGCGCGGGGAGATCCTGGAGCTCAAGACCACGATCAACACGATGGTCGACCAGCTCTCCTCCTTCGCCGACCAGGTGACCCGGGTCGCCCGCGAGGTGGGTACGGAGGGCATCCTCGGCGGCCAGGCGCGGGTGCGGGACGTGGACGGCACCTGGCGGGACCTGACCGAGTCCGTGAACGAGATGGCCGGGAACCTCACCCGGCAGGTGCGCGCCATCGCGGCCGTGGCCACCGCGGTGACCCGCGGCGACCTCAACCTGAAGATCGACGTGGACGCCGCCGGCGAGATCCAGGTCCTCCAGGACAACATCAACACGATGATCGCCAACCTGCGCGACACCACCTTGGCCAACAAGGAGCAGGACTGGCTCAAGGGCAACCTCGCCCGCATCTCCGCCCTGATGCAGGGCCGCCGCGAGCTGGACGACGTGGCCTCGCTGATCATGAGCGAGCTGACCCCGGTGGTCTCCGCGCAGCACGGGGCGTTCTTCCTGGCGCTGCCGACCGGGGGCACCACCGAGATCGGGACCGACGGGGGCGCGGACGGCTCGTACGAGCTGCGGATGCGCGGGAGTTACGCGTACGCCGGCGGGCAGATGCCCATCTCCTTCCGGCCGGGGGAGGGACTGATCGGGATGGTCGCCGAGGAGAAGCGGATGGTGCTCATCGAGAACACCCCGCCCGGCTACCTGAAGATCTCCTCCGGGCTCGGCGAGGCCCCGCCCGCGCACGTGATCGTGCTGCCGGTGCTCTTCGAGGGGAAGGTGCTCGGCGTCATCGAGCTGGCCTCCTTCCAGCCCTTCACGCAGATCCAGAAGGACTTCCTCAGCCAGATCGCCGAGATGATCGGTACGAGCGTCAACACCATCTCCGTCAACTCCAAGACGGAGATGCTGCTCAAGCAGTCGCAGGAGATGACCGAGCAGCTGCGCGAGCGTTCCGACGAGCTGGAGAACCGGCAGAAGGCCCTCCAGGCCGCCAACGCCGAGCTGGAGGAGAAGGCCGAGCTGCTGGCCCAGCAGAACCGGGACATCGAGGTGAAGAACACCGAGATCGAGGAGGCCCGGCAGGTCCTGGAGGAGCGCGCCGAGCAGCTCGCGGTCTCGATGCGGTACAAGAGCGAGTTCCTGGCGAACATGTCCCACGAGCTGCGGACCCCGCTCAACTCCCTGCTGATCCTGGCCAAGCTGCTCGCCGACAACGCGGACGAGAACCTCTCGCCCAAGCAGGTGGAGTTCGCCGAGACCATCCACGGGGCCGGCTCCGACCTGCTCCAGCTGATCAACGACATCCTCGACCTGTCGAAGGTCGAGGCCGGGAAGATGGACGTCTCCCCGACGCGGATCGCGCTGGTCCAGCTCGTCGACTACGTGGAGGCCACCTTCCGGCCGCTGACCGCGGAGAAGGGGCTCGACTTCTCGGTGCGGGTCTCCCCGGAGCTCCCGGCCACCCTGCACACCGACGAGCAGCGGCTGCTCCAGGTGCTGCGCAACCTCCTGTCGAACGCGGTGAAGTTCACCGACACCGGGGCGGTGGAGCTGGTGATCCGGCCCGCCGGGGCGGATGTGCCCATCGCGATCCGGGAGCAGCTCCTGGAGGCCGGTTCACTGCGGGAGGCCGACGCCGATCTGATCGCCTTCTCGGTGACCGACACCGGGATCGGGATCGCCGCGAGCAAGATGCTGGTGATCTTCGAGGCGTTCAAGCAGGCCGACGGGACGACCAGCCGCAAGTACGGCGGCACCGGCCTGGGTCTGTCCATCAGCCGGGAGATCGCCCGGCTCCTGGGCGGGGAGATCCATGCGGCGAGCGAGCCCGGCCGCGGGTCGACCTTCACGCTGTACCTGCCGCTGCACCCGAGCGAGCTGCCGCCGCAGGGGTACGCGCCGCCGACGCCCGGCGGGGCGCGCGGGGAGCTGTACCGCCGCCCGGCCGCCGAGGAGGCGCGGCCCGAACTGCCGGCGGCGCCGGTGGCGCAGGGCCCCGTAGGACCCGTGTCGCCGATGGCGCTGCCGCGGGCCGGGGAACAGGCCGGGCAGGGCTCGTCGGCGCTGTTCCGGCGGCGCCGCAAGGCGATGGCCGAGCCGCCGCTGCGGGCTGAGGTGCCCGGGCAGGGGGACGCGGAGGCCTGGGCCGTCGAGGAGCCGCTGCCCTCGACGCCGCGGACGTACGACTTCCACGGGGAGCGGGTGCTGATCGTGGACGACGACGTGCGCAACGTCTTCGCGCTGACCAGCGTGCTGGAGCAGCACGGGCTGGCGGTGCTGTACGCGGAGAACGGCCGGGAGGGCATCGAGGTCCTGGAACAGCACGACGACGTGGCGCTCGTGCTGATGGACATCATGATGCCGGAGATGGACGGGTACGCGACGACCTCGGCGATCCGGCGGATGCCCCAGTTCGAGGGGCTGCCGATCATCGCCCTGACGGCGAAGGCGATGAAGGGGGACCGGGAGAAGGCGATCGAGTCCGGTGCCTCGGACTACGTGACCAAGCCGGTCGAGCCCGACTACCTCCTGTCGGTCATGGAAGGGCACATGCGCGGGGCCGGGGCGTGACCGGGCGGGCGGAGGGGGACTCTTGGGGGACTCCCCGGGGAACCTTCTGCCCGTCCGGCACGTTTCCGCTTCGTGCGCTGTGACATCTTGGTGACAGGGTGTGGCGATCTCGGGACTGGGGCTACGATGACCGGCACAAGGACGGACGGCGCAAGGATGCCGTCCTCTGGGGCGGGGCCCGGCGCACAGGCCGGAGCCAGGAGCCGGGGAGGCCCCATGCCGGGGCGAGGAGGACAGGGCATGGTGCAGAAGGCCAAGATCCTCCTGGTCGACGACCGGCCGGAGAATCTGCTGGCGCTGGAGGCCATCCTCTCCGCGCTCGATCAGACACTGGTCCGGGCGTCGTCGGGGGAGGAAGCGCTCAAGGCGCTGCTGACGGACGACTTCGCGGTCATCCTGCTCGACGTGCAGATGCCGGGCATGGACGGGTTCGAGACGGCCGCGCACATCAAGCGGCGTGAGCGGACCCGGGACATCCCGATCATCTTCCTCACGGCGATCAACCACGGTCCGCACCACACCTTCCGCGGGTACGCGGCGGGCGCGGTGGACTACATCTCCAAGCCCTTCGACCCGTGGGTGCTGCGGGCCAAGGTCTCGGTGTTCGTCGAGCTGTATACGAAGAACTGCCAACTGCGCGAGCAGGCGGCGCTGCTGAGGCTCCAGCTGGAGGGCGGCGGCTCCAACGGCGCGGTGGACGGCTCCAAGGAGACGGCCGGCCTGCTGGCCGAGCTCTCCGCGCGGCTCGCCGCGGTGGAGGAGCAGGCGGAGGCGCTGACCAAGCAGCTCGGCGAGGAAGCGGCCGATCCCTCGGTGGTGGCCACCGCCGCGCACCTGGAGCGCAAGCTCACCGGGCTGCGGCGGGCGCTCGACGCGCTGGAGCCGGGGACCGGCGGCGGGGCTCCCGTACTGCCCGCGCACAGCTAGCCCACCCACAGCCGGCCCGCTTGGCGGCCCGTCAGGTCTGGCGGAGCGTCAGGGCGGGCCGCCGGTACGGGCCGAGGGCGCGGGCGTCTCCCACCTGAGACCCGGAACGACACGAACGGGTGAAGGGGTGGGCACGCGTGTCCACCGGCGCGCGCACCGGTAACCTCGGGCGCATGGCCTCAAGTACGTCCGGTAAGGGTTCCCAGAGCACGGCGGGCACCGCGAAGGGCCGCACCGGCCGTACGGCGGCGCCGGCGAAGAAGGCTGCCCCAGCCCGCAAGCCGCCCGCGAAGAAGCCGGCGCCCGCCGCCAAGCGCGGCCCCGTCAGGAAGGTGGCGCCGAAGCCCGCACCGTCCCCCACCGGGGGAGTGCTGCGGCTGGTGCGCGCCTTCTGGCTCGGCATCGCGCACGCGGTCGGTGCGATCTTCCGCGGCATCGGCCAGGGCGCGAAGAACCTCGACCCGGCCCACCGCAAGGACGGCCTCGCCCTGCTGCTGCTCGCGCTCGCGCTGATCGTCGCCGCCGGGACCTGGTCGAACCTGAGCGGGCCCGTCGGGGACCTGGTGACCATGCTGGTCACCGGCGCCTTCGGGCGGCTCGACCTGCTCGTGCCGGTCCTGCTCGGCGTCATGGCGGTACGTTTCATCCGCCATCCCGAACAGGCCGACGCCAACGGGCGCATCGGCATCGGGCTCTCGGCGCTGGTCATCGGAGTCCTGGGACTCGTGCACATCGCCTGCGGAGCCCCCGGGCGCGACGAGGGCACCACCGCCATGCAGAACGCCGGCGGGCTGATCGGCTGGGGCGCCTCGAAGCCGCTGATCTTCACCATGGGCGCGCCGCTGGCCGTGCCGATGCTGGTCCTGCTCACCGTGTTCGGGCTGCTCGTGGTCACCGCCACCCCGGTCAACGCGATCCCGCAGCGGCTGCGGAGCGCGGGGATCCGGCTCGGGGTCATCGCTCCGAACGCCTACGACGAGGAGTACGCGGAGCACGGGGACGCCGCGGGCGCGGCCTCGGCCGCCGCGGACCGGCACGATGCCGAGCAGTGGCGGGCCCGCTCCGGCGCCGCGGGGCCGGGAGACCCGGTGGAGACCGCCGAGGAGGAGGCGCTCGCCCGGCGACGGCGCCCCCGGCGGGCCGCGGGCCGGCCGGCCATGGACCGCGGGATGGACGCCGTGGACGTGGCCGCGGCGGCCGCCGCGGCACTGGACGGGGTGGTGTACGGCGGGATGCCGCCCTCCCCGCTGGTCGCCGACCTCACCCAGGGCATCTCGGTGGAGCGCGGGGGCGCGGAGATCACCGCCCCGGTTCCGCCGGCCCGGGAGGAGGGACCCGCCCGCGGGGAGAAGCCCGCCCCGGAGGACAGGCCGGCCGCGGCCGCGCCGCACGACACCACCGCGGCGGCCTCCGGGACGCTGTCCGTGCCCGACCTGACCAAGACCCCGCCCCAGACCCAGGCGCTGCCGCCCCGCGCGGAGCAGCTCCAGCTGCGCGGGGACATCACGTACTCCCTGCCCTCGCTGGACCTGCTGGAGAAGGGCGGCCCGGGCAAGACCCGCAGCGCCGCGAACGACGCGGTCGTGGCCTCGCTGACGAACGTGTTCATGGAGTTCAAGGTCGACGCGAAGGTCACCGGTTTCACCCGGGGCCCGACGGTGACCCGCTACGAGGTGGAGCTCGGCCCGGCCGTGAAGGTCGAGCGGATCACGGCGCTGGCGAAGAACATCGCCTACGCCGTGGCCTCGCCCGACGTGCGCATCATCAGCCCGATCCCGGGCAAGTCGGCGGTCGGCATCGAGATCCCGAACACCGACCGCGAGATGGTCAACCTGGGCGACGTCCTGCGGCTGGCGGACGCCGCCGAGGACGACCACCCGATGCTGGTGGCGCTCGGCAAGGACGTCGAGGGCGGCTACGTCATGGCCAACCTGGCGAAGATGCCGCACGTCCTGGTCGCCGGAGCCACCGGTTCCGGAAAGTCCTCCTGCATCAACTGCCTGATCACCTCGGTGATGGTGCGGGCCACCCCGGAGGACGTCCGGATGGTGCTCGTGGACCCCAAGCGGGTGGAGCTGACGGCGTACGAGGGGATCCCGCACCTCATCACGCCGATCATCACCAACCCCAAGCGGGCCGCCGAGGCGCTCCAGTGGGTCGTGCGCGAGATGGACCTGCGCTACGACGACCTGGCGGCCTTCGGGTACCGGCACATCGACGACTTCAACAAGGCGATCCGCGACGGCAAGATCAAACTGCCGCCGGGCAGCGAGCGGGAGCTCAGCCCGTACCCGTACCTGCTGGTGATCGTCGACGAGCTCGCCGACCTGATGATGGTGGCCCCGCGCGACGTGGAGGACTCCATCGTCCGCATCACCCAGCTGGCCCGCGCGGCCGGCATCCACCTGGTGCTCGCCACCCAGCGGCCCTCGGTGGACGTGGTCACCGGTCTGATCAAGGCGAACGTGCCCTCGCGCCTCGCCTTCGCCACCTCCTCGCTCGCCGACAGCCGGGTCATCCTCGACCAGCCGGGTGCCGAGAAGCTCATCGGCAAGGGCGACGGGCTGTTCCTGCCGATGGGCGCGAACAAGCCGGTGCGGCTCCAGGGCGCCTTCGTCACCGAGGACGAGATCGCCGGGATCGTGCAGCACTGCAAGGACCAGATGGCGCCCGTCTTCCGCAACGACGTCACCGTCGGGCAGAAGCAGAGGAAGGAGATCGACGAGGAGATCGGCGACGACCTCGACCTGCTGTGCCAGGCGGCCGAGCTGGTCGTCTCCACCCAGTTCGGGTCCACCTCGATGCTCCAGCGCAAGCTGCGCGTCGGCTTCGCGAAGGCCGGGCGGCTCATGGACCTGATGGAGTCCCGGGGGATCGTCGGACCGAGCGAGGGATCGAAGGCCCGCGACGTGCTGCTGAAGGCCGACGAGCTGGACGGAGTGCTCGCGGTGATCCGCGGGGAGACTCCGGAGTGACGGGCGGGGGAGACTCCCGGGTAACGGGCAGGGAGACCCCCGAGCAACGGGCACAGGATCGGGGGCAACCGTTTCCCCCGGTCGCGTGTCTAGTTGAGGGAGGTGGCGGTCCGTTCCGGGGCGCCGCACCGGGCGGGAGCCCCCTGGCCATTCGTATGGCGTAGGGAGGCGCCCCTCCGGTTGCTCCACCCTTTCGTCACCCCCCTAGACTGGACTTCCAGCAGGTGGCTACACGCTCGAAAGGCGCCCTCGTGTCCATCGGCAACGCCAACTCCCCCGAAGATGAGCGGCCTTCGACCGACGACCGGTCCGAGGACCGCCTCGTCGAACGTTCCGTCGAAGAGCCGTCGATCGGGACGGCCCTCAAGAAGGCCCGGATCGCCGCCGGGCTGACTGTCGACGAGGTCAGTTCCACCACCCGCGTGCGCATTCCGATCGTGCACGCCATCGAATCCGACGATTTCTCGCGCTGCGGCGGCGATGTGTACGCCCGCGGCCACATCCGTACGCTCGCCCGTGCCGTAGGCCTCGATCCGGAACCCCTGATCGAGTCGTACGACGCGGCCCACGGCGGCCGGCCGGCACCCACCCCCGCCGCGCCGATGTTCGAAGCCGAGCGGATCCGCCCCGAACGGCAGCGGCCCAACTGGACCGCCGCCATGGTCGCCGCCATCGTCGCCGTGATCGGCTTCGTCGGCTTCACGGCCTTCGGCGGCGCCGACGACAAGACCAAGCGGCCGGTGGCGGAAGGTTCCGCCGCGCCCAAGCCCGCACCCACCGCCTCCCCGAACGCCGCCAAGCCCTCGGTCCAGGCGCCGCCGGCGCCCACGGCCCCCAAGCCGGAGCCCTCCGACAGTGCCCTCGCCGCCGCGCCCAAGGACCTCGTCACGGTCGTCCTGACGGCCAACGACGGGGAGAGCTGGATCTCGGCCAAGGACCACAGTGGCCGGCTCCTGTTCGACGGCACCCTCCAACAGGGTCAGTCGAAGACGTTCACGGACAAGGAGTCCATCGATCTGGTGCTCGGCGACGCCGGGGTCGTGAAGCTCTTCGTGAACGGCAAGGAGATCAAGGACGAGTTCCAGCCCGGACAGGTGGAACGTCTCACATACACCAAGGACGACCCGCGTCAGGGCCAGGCCCAGGCGGGCTGACCCATAGGGCTGACCAGCAGGGAATAGAACGTTCCGGATCCCCGGGGTGCCGCGCCGCATCCCGGGGATCTTGCCGTCCGGGACGGGAGGCGGGGGCCGGTGCCGGGACGAAGTAGTCTTGAGTCCATGCCCGAACGCCGTACCGTCGCCCTTGTCACTCTTGGCTGCGCCCGTAACGAGGTGGACTCGGAGGAGCTCGCAGGCCGCTTGGCGGCGGATGGCTGGGAGCTCGTCGAGGACGCCGCCGATGCGGACGTAGCCGTCGTCAACACCTGCGGCTTCGTCGAAGCCGCCAAGAAGGACTCCGTAGACGCCCTGCTGGAGGCCAACGATCTCAAGGATCACGGCCGCACGCAGGCCGTCGTAGCCGTCGGCTGTATGGCCGAGCGCTACGGCAAGGAACTTGCCGAAGCGCTCCCCGAGGCCGACGGAGTACTCGGCTTCGACGACTACGCCGACATCTCCGACCGTCTCCAGACCATCCTCAACGGCGGCGTCCACGCCTCCCACACCCCGCGCGACCGGCGCAAGCTGCTGCCGATCAGCCCGGCCCAGCGCCAGGACGCCGACGTGGCCCTGCCCGGCCACGCCCAGGAGCCCGAAGCGGCCCCCGCGGACCTTCCGGAGGGCGTCGCGCCCGCCTCCGGTCCGCGTGCACCGCTGCGCCGCCGCCTGGACAAGAGCCCGGTCGCCTCGGTCAAGCTCGCCTCCGGCTGCGACCGCCGCTGCTCCTTCTGCGCCATCCCGTCCTTCCGCGGCTCCTTCATCTCCCGCCGCCCCAGCGACGTGCTGGGCGAGACGCGCTGGCTCGCGGAGCAGGGCGTCAAGGAGATCATGCTGGTCTCCGAGAACAACACCTCGTACGGCAAGGACCTGGGCGACATCCGCCTGCTGGAGACCCTGCTGCCCGAGCTGGCCGAGGTGGACGGCATCGAGCGCGTCCGCGTCAGCTACCTCCAGCCCGCCGAGATGCGGCCCGGCCTGATCGACGTACTCACCTCGACCCCCAAGGTCGTCCCGTACTTCGACCTCTCCTTCCAGCACTCGGCCCCCGACGTGCTGCGCGCCATGCGCCGCTTCGGTGACACCGACCGCTTCCTGGAGCTGCTGGACACCATCCGCAGCAAGGCCCCGACGGCCGGCGTCCGCTCCAACTTCATCGTCGGCTTCCCCGGCGAGAAGGAATCCGACTTCGCCGAGCTGGAGCGCTTCCTGACCAGCGCGCGCCTCGACGCCATCGGCGTCTTCGGCTACTCCGACGAGGACGGCACCGAGGCCGTCACGTACGAGAACAAGCTGGACGCCGACACCATCGCCGAGCGCCTCGCCCACATGCAGCGCCTCGCCGAGGAGCTCACCTCGCAGCGCGCGGAGGAGCGGATCGGGGAGACGCTGGAGGTGCTCGTCGAGACGGTCGTCCCGATCGACGAGGCGGAGGACGGCGAGGGAGCCTACGGGCGCGCCGCCCACCAGGCGCCCGAGACCGACGGCCAGGTCGTCTTCACGGACGGCGCGGGCCTGGTCCCGGGGCGTATCGTCACCGCGAAGGTGGTCGGCACCCTGGGTGTGGACCTCGTGGCGGAGCCCCTGGGCCTGGATCTTGAGGAGGCGGCCGGATGACCGGAGCCCCGGCATCTGCGGCGGGCGGGACCGGCCGCCGGCCCGCGCCCGGCGCGAAGCTGGGCGCCGCGGCGGTCAATCAGGCCAGCCTGTGGAACATCGCCAACATCCTGACGATGATCCGGCTGGTCCTGGTGCCGGGTTTCGTGATGCTGCTGCTCGCCGACGGGGGTTACGACCCCCAGTGGCGGGCGCTGGCGTGGGCGGCGTTCGCCGTCGCCATGATCACCGACATCTTCGACGGGCATCTGGCCCGTACGTACAACCTGGTCACGGATTTCGGGAAGATCGCCGACCCCATCGCCGACAAGGCGATCATGGGGTCGGCATTGGTGTGTCTGTCGTGGCTCGGCGACCTGCCCTGGTGGGTCACCGGGGTGATCCTCGGCCGGGAACTCGGGATCACGCTCCTGCGTTTCTGGGTCATCCGGTACGGAGTGATTCCCGCGAGCCGGGGCGGGAAGCTGAAGACCCTGGCCCAGGGCACGGCCGTGGGCATGTACGTGCTCGCGCTGACCGGGCCGCTGGCCACCCTGCGGTTCTGGGTGATGGCGGTCGCCGTCGTCCTGACCGTCGTCACCGGCCTGGACTACATCCGGCAGGCCGTCGTGCTCCGGCGCAAGGGGCTCGCCGCGGAGCGTGCCGCGCGGTGAACCTGCCCGGGGATGGCGCGGTGCTGCAAGAGACGGGCGGTTCTTCCGTGGTCGGTGAAGCGGTGCGGAATGCCGCGGCGGCCGCTGGTGACACCGGGGCGGTTGCGGCCGATGTGCTGCGACTCCTCGCGGAGAGTAACGGTACGGTTGCGGTTGCGGAGTCGCTGACCGGCGGCATGGTCGCCGCGGAACTCACGGCCGTCCCGGGAGCCTCCCGGTCCTTCCGCGGGTCCGTCACGGCGTACGCGACCGAGCTGAAGCACCGGGTGCTGGGCGTGGACGCCGGGTTGCTCGAGGCCGAAGGCGCGGTGAACCCGCAGGTCGCGGAGGAGATGGCGGTCGGAGTGCGGCGCGTGCTCGGCGCCTCCTGGGGCATCGCGACCACCGGGGTGGCCGGTCCCGACCCGCAGGACGGGCAGCCGGTGGGCACCGTTTTCATCGCCGTGGCGGGTCCCGCGGGCAGGAAAACGGCCCGGCTGCGGTTGAAAGGCTCCCGTGAGGAAATCCGTAGGGAGAGTGCACGGACAGTGCTCGAGCTGCTCGCGAGCGAACTCCGCGAGAATCTGCGGGGGCAGGATACGGAACAGGACGGGGGGATTTGATGTTTGCAGCCCTGAGTGAACACGACATCGCTCCCCGCACGGCCGCCGCGCGAGGCGGTACGGTGGGGCGTGAAGGTTACGGCTACACGGTCAGAGGAGGGAGCCACCGATGATTCTGCTCCGTCGCCTGCTGGGTGACGTGCTGCGTCGGCAGCGCCAGCGCCAGGGCCGTACTCTGCGCGAAGTCTCCTCGTCCGCCCGAGTTTCGCTCGGCTATCTCTCCGAGGTGGAGCGGGGGCAGAAGGAGGCATCTTCCGAGCTGCTCTCCGCGATCTGCGACGCGCTTGACGTACGGATGTCAGAGCTGATGCGGGAAGTCAGCGACGAGCTTTCGCTCGCCGAGCTGGCCCAGTCCGCCGCGGCGAGCGAACCGGTGTCCGCACCGGTCCGCCCGATGCTCAATTCGGTATCCGTGGCCTCGGTCACGGGTGGCCCGGAACGGGTGACCATCAAGGCGCCCGTGGAAGCGGTGAATGTCGTAGCCGCGTGATGCGTGCGTGAGCGTCTGCGCGTGCACGTGGGACGTGCGTGCGTGCTGAGCGTATGAGTGTGGCCGGAGCCCCGGCCGGTGCCCTTGGGTGCCGGCCGGGGCTCCTTGCCGTTCCGGGGGTGGGTGGCTCCGGTCTGGGCGCGGGGTGGCTCCGGTGCGGGTGCCGTTCCGGCTCCCGGCGCGAGGGGGTGCGGGTGCGGGCGGGGTGCGGGAGGATGGGCCCGTTCGGGTCTCCGGCCCCTGGAGGTGGCCGTGCGGCGGTTGCTGGGTATACCCGTGGGTCTGGCCCTCGCGCTGTCGGTGGGCGTCCTGTGGTGGTGGGCCGTGCTGCGGCTCGTGCTGGCACCGGCCGATGCCGGGCCGGTGGAGGGTGCGGTCGCCGTCGGGGGGTGGGGGCTGGGGCTGCTGCCGGTGCACTGCATACCGGGGCCCGTGGGCGGCCGTCGGCGCCGCGGGGCGGCGGGTGGCCGGGGTGACGGGGGTGGCGGCGTTCCGGGTGGCGGTGTTTCGGGCGATGGCGTTCCGGGCGACGGTGGGGAGCGGGCTGCTGCCGGGTCGGTGATGGGCGGGTCTGTGATGGGTGGGGCGCCGGGGGACGGGCCGTCGGGTGGCTGGCCGCCGGATGGCGGGTCGGGGGCCGGCGGGTGAGCGGGTGGCGGGTGAGCGGTCACCAGGGCATCGCGACTCCACCGTTCGGGCGAAGGATCTGGCCCGTCATGAAGGACGAGGCGTCCGAGGCGAGGTAGAGCACGGCCTGGGCTATGTCCTCGGGCTCGCCCACACGGCGCAGCGGGGACATCCGCGTCATCACCGCCTCGGTCTGCTCCTGGACCTCGGGGCTGTGCCGGCCGGTCATGGGCGTGCGGATCCAGCCGGGCGCTACGGCGTTCACGCGGATGCCGTGCGGGCCGGCCTCGGTGGCGAGGGTCTTGGTCAGCTGGACGACGGCGGCCTTGGCGGCGCTGTAGCAGAGCAGACCGGGCTGGGCGGCGTCCACGGCGCCGGAGGCCATGGTGATGATCGAACCGGGCCGGCCGGCCGCGATCATGGCGCGGGCCGCCTCCTGGCAGGTGCGCAGCACCCCCTTGAAGTTGATGTCCAGGACCCGGTCCAGGTCCTCGTCGGACGTCTCCAGGACGCTGCTGGTGTGCATGATCCCGGCGATCGCGGCGGTGATGTCGAGCGGGCCGGCCTGCGCGATCGCCGCCCTGATCGCGGCGCGGTCGGTCACGTCGAGGGGGTGGGCGGTGGCCCGGCCGCCGGCCTTCGTGACGAGGGCGACGGTCTCCTCCAGGCCCTGGGCATCGCGGTCCGCGCAGTGCACGGCGGCTCCGGCCTCGGCGAGGAGCACGGCGGTGGCCCGGCCGATGCCGCTGGCGGCGCCGGTGATCAGAGCGGTGCGGCCGGTGAGTTCGTACGCGCTGGGTGTAGGCATGCGGGGACGGTACGACCGGATCTGACGGGGCGTCAACTAAGGCGTCGGGCCGGATTGGCAACGGGGGCACCAGTAGGTGGGGCGGCCGTCCTGGGGCGCCTCGCGGACGGGGGTGCCGCAGCGCAGGCAGGGGCGGTGGACTCGGCCGTACACGAACAGGTCCTGGCCGGGGCGGCGGCTGCCCGTGGTGTTGCGGCGGCGGGCCTTGTTCGCGTCGAGGAGCCGGTGTGCGGCGGCGGCGAGGCGGGGGAGGATGCGCGGCGGGAGGTCGCCCACCGGGGTCCAAGGGGTGACCTGGGCGAGGAAGCAGAGCTCGGCCTTGTAGATGTTGCCGATGCCGGCCAGGTTGCGCTGGTCGAGGAGGGCTTCGCCGAGGGCGCGTGCGGGGGCGGCGAGGAGGTTCGCGGCGGCGGTCTCCTCGTCCCAGTCGGGACCGAGGAGATCGGGACCGAGATGGCCGACGGCGCGGTGCTCGTCGGCGGTGCGGAGCAGTTCGACGACGGGGAGGCGGTAGCCGACGGCGGTGTGGTCGGCGGTGGCGAGGATGACGCGGATCTCGTGGGCGGGGCCGCGGGGGCCGCGGGGGGCGCTTGGGGCGCCCGGTGTGGTGGTCGCCGGGGTCGCGGTGGGGAGGATGCGCCAGGTGCCGTCCATGCGGAGGTGGGTGTGCAGGGTGAGGCGGGTCTGGGGGGTGTGGGGGGTGGCTCCCGGGTGGGGGCCGGGTTCTGCCGCGGTGTCGGGTTCCGGGTGGCCGAAGCGCATGAGGAGGTGCTTGCCCCGGGGGACGACTTCGAGGGTGGTGAGGCCGGTGAGGTCGGCGGTGGCGAAGCGGGGGACGCGGAGGTCTGAGCGGGTGAGCTCCTTGCCCGCGAGGGCTGCGCGGAGCCGGGCCGCTGTGCGGTAGACGCTGTCGCCTTCGGGCATACGTTCATTCTCCTGCGGAGTCGGAGTCGGAGTCGGAGTCGGAGTCGGAGCCGGAGTCGGAGCCGGAGCCGGGGGTGGGGGCGGGGTCGGGCCCGGGGTCGGGGTTGGGTCGGACCCGGGGTCGGGGTCCGGGGCGGAGCCGGGGTCGGGGTCGGGGTTGGCGGGTGCGGCCGGGGGCGCCGCTGCGCGGGGCGTGCTCCCCGCCCCGCCCTTCCTCCGTTCCCCGGGGCGCGGCCCCGGACCCCACTCGCGGGGCTGCGCCCCGGGCCTCGTTCGTGGGGCTGCGCCCCGGGCCTCGTTGCTCGGGGTACGCCTCGGGCCCTGTTCGTGGGGCTGCGCCCCTCGGCCCCGGTTTGGGTTGTGCCCGGGGGGCCCTGTTCCCAGGGGGCTGTGTCTCGGGCACCGTGGCTCGGCTGTGCTCCCGGGCTGCGCCCCGGGTCCGGTTTCCTGGTCGTGCCTCGGGTCCCGTCCCCAGGGCTGCGCCCGGGACACCGTGGCTGGGGTGTGTGCCGGGGTCTGTTCCGGGGTTGTGCCTTGGGGACGGTTTCCGGGCTGAGCTCCGGGCCGTGTTCTCGGCGCTGCACCCCGGGTCCGGTTTCGGGCTGCGCCGCGGATCCCCGTTCTCCGGGTCGGCGCCCCGATCGCCGTGGCTGGGTTGTGTGCCGGGCCCTGTTCTCGGGGTGTGCCTCGGGCCCGGTTTCCGGGCTGCGCCTCGGATTCCCGGTTCCCGGGTCGGCGCCCTGGGCACCGTGTCCCGGCCGGGCCTCGGGCCCCTGTTCTCCGGGCTGTGCCTCGGGCACCGTGGCTGGGTTGTGTGCCGGGCCTGTTCGTGGGGCTGCGCTCCGGGTCCTGTTCTCGGGGCTGTCCCCGGACACGGGTTTCCCGGGGCGGTGCATTGATCACCGCGGCTGGGCTGTGTGTCGGGTCCTGTTCGTGGGGCTGTGGCCCGGGACCGGTTTCCCGGCCGCGGGGCTGCGCCGAAGACACCGTGGCTGGGGTGGGGGCCGGGTTCTGTTCTCGGGGTGTGCCTCGGGTCCGGTTTCGGGGTGTGCCTCGGATTCCCGGTTCCCGGGTCGGCGCCCTGGGCACCGTGTCCCGGCCGGGCCTCGGGCCCTGTCTCCGGGCTGTGCCCCGGGCACCGTGGCTGGGTTGTGTGCCCGGGCTGTGCCCCGGGGCTGGGGCCCGGCGCTGGGTTGGGCCTCGGGTCCCGTTCTTGGGACGTGGAGCCGGTTTCGTTCTTGGGGTGTGGCACCGGTTCTGTGCTCGGGGGTGGGGCTTGGGTGCTGTTCGCGGGGTGGGAGCCGGAGGGGTGGCTGGGGGCTGATCGGGGGGAGTGTTTGTTGTTCGGGCGATGAGTTTGGGCGGGGTGGGGAGTCTCTTCATCGTTGTCGGCGTTTGAGGAGGAAGACGTGGCTCAGTTGGTGAGGGTGCAGAACTTCAGCGTCTCGAGTGATGGCATCGGTGCCGGGGAGGAGCAGACGCTCGAGAGGCCGTTCGGGGATGCGGATCCTGCGCGGCTGTTCGCCTGGGCGGGGGCCACGGCGAGTTGGCCCAATCGGACCGAGCCCGGTGGGAGCCGGGGGCTCGACGACTACTTCGCCAGGGACTTTTCCCACAACATTGGTGCCGAGATCATGGGGCGTAACAAGTTCGGGCCCCAGCGGGGGCCCTGGCAGGACCACACGTGGCAGGGGTGGTGGGGTGACGAGCCTCCGTTCCACACCCCGGTGTTCGTCATGACCCACCACGAGCGGCCTTCGATCACGTTGTCCGACACCACGTTTCACTTCGTCGGCGGTGAGCCGGCCGACGTCCTCGCCCGGGCGCGGGAGGCGGCGCGGGGGAAGGACGTGCGGCTGGGCGGCGGGGTCACCACCATCAGGCAGTTCCTCGACGCCGACCTCGTCGACACCCTGCACGTGGCGGTCTCGCCGGTGAAGCTCGGGTCCGGACTGCGGCTCTGGGAGTCCCCCGACGAGCTGCGCGACCGCTTCCACCTGGAGGTCGTGCCCAGCCCGAGCGGGGTGACGCACCACCTGTTCTGGCGGAAGTGAGCCGGCCCCCCTCGGTCAGTGGCGCAGGCGCAGGCCCTGGGGGGTGGCGTGGAAGCCGGTGGCTTCCACGGGCGGGGCGTAGGGGGAGGTGAGGGAGGGGGCGGCGTTGATGCGTACCACGGTGAGGGCGGGCAGGGTGCCCTGGCGGGAGGCCGTGGTGAGGGCCGTCAGGGCGGCCGTGAGGCGGGGGTCGTCCGGGTCGGGCCAGGCGAGGAGGGTCTTGCCGCCGCGCTCCAGGTAGAGGGTGAGTTCCCCGTCGACCAGGACCACCAGGGAGCCCGCCTTGCGGCCCGGCTTGTGGGTGGCGCCGGACGGGGGCTCCGGCCAGGGCAGGGCGGCGCCGTAGGCGTTCGCCGGGTCGGCGGCCGCCAGGACCACCGCCGCCAGCGGGGGCGGGGTCCGCTCGGCGGCGCGGAGCCGGTCGACGGCGCCGTCCATGGCGAACTGGGCCGCGCCCAGGCCTTCGACCACGTACCCCCTGCGGGCCTGGCCGCTGTCCTCGAAGGCGGACAGGATGCGGTAGACGGCGCTGAAGCCGCCTTCCACGCCTTCGGCGGCCACCGCGCCCCGGGTCACCACCCCGTGCCGGTCCAGCAGGGTGCGGGCCAGGGCGTGTGCGCGGTGGGTCGGGTCCGGGGCGTGGACCGGGAGCAGGGACCAGCGGCCCGACACCGTGGGCGGGCCCGTACGGGAGGAAGGGGCGCTGAGGGTGCCGTAGCGGCCGCGGGGGATCGTGCGGCGGGCGCGGTGGGCGGTGGCGCCCGCCGTGCGGCCCGAGCCGAGGAGGGAGCGCAGGGGGGCCAGGGTGTCGTTGGTCAGGCGGCCCGACCACGCCAGGTCCCAGACGGCGGCGGACAGGTCCGCGTCCGAGGCGTCCGGGTGCAGGGCGCGGGCCCGGTCCGTGAGCTGGCGGAAGAACAGGCCGTAGCCGCCGGAGAGGGCGGAGAGGACCGCTTCGTGGAGCGGGCTGAGCTCCAGGGGGTGGGGCGGAGGGAGGAGGAGGGGGGCCGCCTCGGCGAGGTAGAGGGAGACCCAGCCGTCCTTGCCGGGGAGGGCGCCCGCCCCGGCCCAGACGACCTCGCCGGTGGTGGTGAGCTCGTCCAGGAGGGTGGGGGAGTAGTCCGCCACGCGGGACGGGAGGATCAGGCGTTCGAGGGCGGAGGCGGGGACCGCGGCGCCCTGGAGCTGTTCGATCGCGCGGGCCAGGCCGTCGATGCCGCGCAGGGCTCCGCCCAGGTGCTGCCACTGGGGGAGGAAGGTGGCCAGCGAAGCGGGCGGGACGGGCTCCAGTTCCTGGCGCAGGGCCGCGAGGGAGCGGCGCCGCAGCCTTCGCAGGACGGTGGCGTCGCACCACTCCTGGCCGATGCCGGCCGGGTGGAACTCGCCCTGGACCACCCGCCCGGCCGCCGCGAGCCGGTGCAGCGCGCCGTCCGTCACGGCCGTGCCCAGCCCGAAGCGGGCGGCCGCGGTGACCGTGGTGAACGGGCCGTGGGTGCGGGCGTACCGGGCCAGGAGATCGCCGAGGGGGTCCTTCACCGGCTCGGTGAACGCCTCCGGGACGCCCACCGGGAGCGCCGTGCCCAGCGCGTCGCGCAGCCGGCCTGCGTCCTCGATGGCCGACCAGTGGTCCTCGCCGCCGATCCGGACCCGGATCGCCCGGCGGGAGGCGGCGAGGGACGGGGCCCACTCGGCCTGCGCGCCCCGCTCGGCCAGCTCCGCCGGGGTGAGCGGGCCCAGCAGGCGCAGCAGGTCGGCCACCGACTCGGCGTCCTTGGCCCGCCGGTCCTCGGTCAGCCACTGGAGCTCCCGCTCCAGCTCCGTCAGCACCTCCGCGTCGAGCAGTTCGCGGAGCTCGGCCTGGCCGAGCAGCTCGGCCAGCAGCCGGGAGTCCAGCGACAGCGCGGCCGCCCTGCGCTCGGCGAGCGGTGAGTCGCCCTCGTAGAGGAACTGGGCGACGTAGCCGAAGAGGAGGGAGCGGGCGAAGGGCGAGGGCTCGGGCGTCGTGACCTCGACGAGCCGGACCCGGCGGGCCTCGATGTCCCCCATCAGCTCGGTCAGGCCCGGCACGTCGAACACGTCCTGCAGGCATTCCCGTACGGCTTCCAGCACGATCGGGAACGAACCGAACTCGGAGGCCACCTGGAGCAGCTGCGAGGCGCGCTGGCGCTGCTGCCACAGGGGGGTGCGCTTGCCGGGATTGCGGCGCGGGAGCAGCAGGGCGCGGGCCGCGCACTCGCGGAAACGGGAGGCGAACAGGGCGGAGCCGCCCACCTGGTCGGTGACGATCTGCTGGACGTCCCCGTGGTCGAAGGTCACGTCCGCCGCGCCCAGCGGGGGCTTCTCGTCGTCGAAGTCGAAGGCGGCTGAAGAGGCTGCCGCGCCCTTGCCCGCCGGGTCGTGGTCCAGCAGGTCCAGGTCCATGCTCAGCAGGTCCGCGTCCGGGAGGCGCAGCACGATGCCGTCGTCGGCGTGCATGACCTGCGCGTCCATCCCGTACCGCTCGGAGAGGCGGGCGCCGAGCGCCAGCGCCCAGGGGGCGTGCACCTGGGCGCCGAAGGGGGAGTGGACGACGACCCGCCAGTCGCCGAGCTCGTCGCGGAACCGCTCGACGACGATGGTCCGGTCGTCCGGTACGTGGCCGCAGGCCTCGCGCTGTTCGGCGAGGTAGGACAGGACGTTCTCGGCGGCCCAGGCGTCCAGGCCCGCCGCGAGCAGGCGCAGGCGGGCGTCCTCGGCGGTGAGGGCGCCGAGCTCGCGGAGGAACGCGCCGACCGCGCGGCCCAGCTCCAGCGGGCGGCCCAGCTGGTCGCCCTTCCAGAACGGGAGGCGGCCCGGGACGCCGGGGGCGGGGGTGACCAGGACGCGGTCGCGGGTGATGTCCACGATCCGCCAGGAGGTGGTGCCGAGGGTGAAGACGTCGCCGACGCGGGACTCGTAGACCATCTCCTCGTCGAGCTCGCCGACCCGGCCGCCGCCCTTCTTCGGGTCGGAGCCGGCCAGGAAGACGCCGAAGAGCCCGCGGTCCGGGATGGTCCCGCCGGAGGTGACGGCGAGCCGCTGGGCGCCGGGCCGGCCGGTGATCGTACCGGCGACGCGGTCCCACACCACCCGGGGCCGGAGCTCGGCGAACGCGTCCGAGGGGTAGCGGCCGGCCAGCATGTCCAGCACCGCCGTGAAGGCCGAGTCGGGCAGCGCCGCGAAGGGGGCCGCCCGGCGGACCAGGGCGAGCAGGTCGTCCAGCTGCCAGGTGTCCATCGCGGTCATCGCGACGAGCTGCTGGGCGAGGACGTCGAGCGGGTTGGAGGGGATCCGCAGGGACTCGATCGAGCCCGTCCGCATCCGCTCGGTGACCACGGCCGCCTGGACGAGGTCGCCCCGGTACTTGGGGAAGACCACCCCGGTGGAGACCGCGCCCACCTGGTGTCCGGCCCGGCCCACCCGCTGGAGCCCGGAGGCCACCGACGGCGGGGACTCCACCTGGATGACCAGATCGACCGCGCCCATGTCGATGCCGAGCTCCAGACTGGAGGTGGCGACCACGGCGGGCAGCCGGCCCGCCTTCAGGTCCTCCTCCACCAGCGCCCGCTGCTCCTTGGAGACCGAGCCGTGGTGGGCCCGGGCCAGCAGCGGCGGAGCGCCCTGGGCGGCGCCCGACTGGGCCATGATCTCGGCCGGGGGCGGGCCCTCGGGCAGCGGGCCGCCGGTGGCCCGCTCGTACGCGATCTCGTTGAGCCGGTTGCACAGGCGCTCGGCGAGGCGGCGGGAGTTGGCGAACACGATGGTGGACCGGTGGGCCTGGACCAGATCGGCGATCCGCTCCTCCACGTGCGGCCAGATGGAGGGCTTGTCGCCGCCCTCCTTGCCCTCGGTGGCGGGGGAGCCCCCCAACTCGCCCATGTCCTCGACCGGGACGACCACCGACAGGTCGAACTCCTTGGTGGAGGGCGGCTGGACGATCTCCACCTTGCCGCGCGGGGCGAGGTAGCGGGCCACCTCTTCCACCGGGCGGACCGTCGCGGACAGGCCGATCCGGCGCGCGGGGCGGGGCAGCAGCTCGTCCAACCGCTCCAGCGACAGCGCGAGATGGGCGCCGCGCTTGGTCCCGGCGACCGCGTGCACCTCGTCCAGGATCACCGTCTCGATCCCGGCCAGCGCCTCGCGGGCCGCCGAGGTCAGCATCAGGAACAGCGATTCGGGCGTGGTGATCAGGATGTCCGGCGGCCGGGTCACCAGTGCGCGCCGCTCGGCCGGCGGGGTGTCGCCGGAGCGGATCCCCACCCGGATCTCGGGCTCGGGCAGGCCCAGGCGCACCGATTCCTGCCGGATGCCGGTCAGCGGGCTGCGGAGATTGCGCTCCACGTCCACCGCCAAGGCCTTCAGGGGCGAGATGTAGAGGACCCGGCAGCGCTTCTTCGGCTCCGCCGGGGGCGGGGTCGAGGCGAGCTGGTCGAGGGCGGCGAGGAAGGCGGCCAGGGTCTTGCCGGAGCCGGTGGGGGCCACCACCAGCACGTCCGAGCCCGCCCCGATGGCCCGCCAGGCGCCCTCCTGGGCGGAGGTGGGCGAGACGAAGGCCCCCGTGAACCAGGAACGGGTCGCGGGGGAGAACGAGTCGAGCGCATTACCGGACATGCCCCCATCGTGCACCCGCCCACCGACAACGGGCCGGACCTGTGGAAACACCCCGTCCCGACCTGTGGAAACACCCCGGCCGGACCGGGCGCAGAATGGGGGGATGGGGACGGGGACCGGAGCGGACGAGGGCCGCCGGGAGTGGGCGCGGCACTGGCAGTACGCGGAACTGC
Organism: Streptomyces sp. NPDC058401; assembly: GCF_042722885.1. Taxonomy (NCBI): domain Bacteria; kingdom Bacillati; phylum Actinomycetota; class Actinomycetes; order Kitasatosporales; family Streptomycetaceae; genus Streptomyces; species Streptomyces sp. NPDC058401. The sequence continues at coordinate 37,496 of NZ_JBHXKA010000038.1, read as the reverse complement.
CCGGGCTGGACCTGCTGCGCGCCCACTACGTGCGCCACACCTTCCCGCGCCACGCCCACGACGGGTACGTCATCGCGGCCGTCACCGGCGGAGTCGAGGAGATCGGCCTGCCCGGGGACACCCTGCGCGCCGGGCCCGGCAGCGTGGTCCTGATCAACCCCGAGGTACCGCACACCGCCCGCGCCGGGGTCCCCGAGGGCTGGGCCTACGCCACCCTCTACCCCTCCCGGGCGCTGATCGCCGAGGTCGCCACCGAGATCGGAACCCTGCGCGGAACCCCCGGCTTCACCGCGGACATGGTCGCCGACCCGCAGGCCTCGCGGGCCATCACCGAGGTCCACCGGGCCGCCGAGGCCGGCAACGCACTGGCCGCCGACACCCTGCTGCGCGGGGTGGTGGCCCGGATGCTGACCCGGCACGCCGGGCCGCTGCCCGCCCGCACGGCGGGCCGCGCGGGCGCCGCCGACGCGGAGCGGGCCCGGGCCGTGCTGGAGGAGCGGATGGAGGAGCCGCCGTCCCTGGAGCAGCTCGCGGCGGAACTGGGCACGAGCCCCTTCGCCCTGCTGCGCGCCTTCCGGGACCGGTACGGCATGCCCCCGCACACCTGGCTGACCGACGCCCGGGTCCGGCGTGCGCGCCGGCTCCTGGACGCCGGAATCCCACCTGCGGAAGCGGCCGTCACCGTCGGCTTCACCGACCAGCCCCACCTGAACCGGCACTTCACCCGCATCGTGGGGGTCCCGCCGGGGGCGTACCGGCGGGGGCGGGGGGCCGGGTGAGGGGCCGGCTCGCGGACGGGCCGGAGCCGGCCTGCGGGCTCGGCCGACAAGATCCGGAAGGGACGGCCTAGGCGGCCAGGCCCGCGCGGGTCTCCTCGATCAGGGTTCGGGCCTCGGTGACCGTGGCCGTCAGGGATTCGGGCGTCGTGCCCGGTGCGCCCAGGAGGGTGCGGACGCGTTCGCCGAAACCGGTGGGGGCCGAGGGCAGGAGTTCGGCCGTGGCCAGGGCGCCCTTCTCGTTGAGGCACCAGCGGCGGTCCGCCGCGTACAGGGCCTGGACGAGGATGCCGAAGGCCTTCGACAGGCACAGGGAGACGTACAGGGCGTCCGCGCGGGCCGCGCCCTTCGCGGCGCCCGCGGCGAGGAACTCGGCCTCCCAGGCCGCGGCCAGCAGGGCGTCCCGGAGCGGCTCCGGGTAGGAGGAGACCGTGGTGCGCAGGGCGGTCAGCTCGCCCGTCGGGTCCGCCAGGACCTGGCCCAGGGCCACCTCGCCCGGGTAGCAGGGCGACCAGAAGCCGAGCGGGTGGCCCGGCTGCACGCCCACCTCGTAGCGGCCCTCGCGGCACTCCTGCCACACCCGCTCCACCCGGTCCAGGTCGCGCAGGATCCAGTCCACCGCCACGCCGTCGACGCGCAGCCAGGCCCCGCCGTTGACCCAGGGGCCCCAGCCTCCCGGGCCGGCCACCTCCACGTCCGGTCCGGCCAGCGCGCCCAGCGCGGCGAGGTCGAGGGGGCCGCGATAGTAGACGCCGAGGTCCCAGTCCGATTCGGGGCGGTGCTCGCCGCGGGCCCGGCTGCCGCCGAGCATGACTGCGCGCACCCCGGGGACCTCGGCCAGCCGGTCCGCCATGTCCTTGATCACTTCGTGCATGGTGCAAGAACGTACAAGACCCGCAGGGCGCGGCCCGCGTAATTTCGGGGCGTGGGAGAACAGCAGATGGTCATACGAGAAGAACCCGACCGGGAGGCGCCCGGCGGGGCCCCCGGCGGGGTGCCCGCGGGGGACAAGCCGCGCGCCGCCGTGGTCCGGGACGCGCTCGGCGTCGGCGTCGCGGTCGGGCTGTCCGGGTTCGCCTTCGGGGTGACCGCCGCCGGGTCCGGGGTCAGCACCCTCCAGGCGTGCGTGCTGAGCCTGCTGGTGTTCACCGGGGCCTCGCAGTTCGCGCTGGTCGGAGCCCTGGCGGCCGGCGGGAACCCGTTCACGGCCGCCGCCGGGGCCTTCTTCCTCGGGACCCGCAACGCCTTCTACGGGCTGCGGCTGTCCCAGCTGCTCGCGCTGCCCAAGGGCGTGCGCCCGCTCGCCGCGCACTGGGTGATCGACGAGACCACCGCCGTGGCCCTGGCCCAGCCCGACCGGAAATCGGCCCGGCTCGGCTTCACCGTCACCGGACTGTCCCTCTACGTCCTGTGGAACCTCACCACCCTGCTCGGCGCGCTCGGCGCCGAGGCCATCGGGGACACCCGGGCGTGGGGGCTGGACGCCGCCGGGCCCGCCGTGTTCCTCGCGCTGCTCGCGCCGATGCTGAAGACCGGCACCGAGCGGGCCGTCGCCGGGCTCGCCCTCGTCCTCGGGCTGGGCCTGCTGCCCGTCCTGCCCGCCGGGGTGCCCGTGCTGATCGCGGCGCTGGCCGCGCCGATCGTGCTGTGGATGAAGGGACGCCGCTCGTGAACGTCTGGATCGCCATCGGTCTCACCGTCGTCGGCTGCTACGGCGTGAAGCTCGCCGGGCTGCTCGTCCCCGCCGGAGCCCTGGAGCGGCCCGCGGTGCGCAAGCTCGCCGCGCTGCTGCCGGTCGCACTGCTCGCCGCGCTCACCGCGCAGCAGACCTTCGCCACCGGGCAGCAGCTCGTGCTCGACGCCCGCGCCGCCGGGCTCGCGGCCGCCGGGGTCGCGCTGCTGCTGCGGGCCCCGTTCCTCGTCGTGGTCGCGGCGGCCGTCGCCGTCACCGCGGGGCTGCGGGCGCTGGGAGGCTAGACATGCCCCCGGCGGCCCCGGAGAGGCGGCCGTACGCGCGCAGGGTCAGCAGGGCCTCCAGCGTGGCGATCGGGCGCCGCTCCAGGGAGCTGCCCGGCGCCCACGCGCCGCGCTGCACGGGCCAGCCGCCGTCCGGCTGCTGCCGGCCGGCCAGGAAGCGCAGCGAGCCGTAGAGCTCCGCGTCCGTGAACCAGCTCCGGGCGAGGGACTCCGGGCGGTGGGCGAAGTCGTACGGGTACAGGTGCTCGTCCGGCGCGCGGGCGGGCACCGGCGGGTTCCCGTCCTGCCGCGCCGGGTCCAGTACGACGAGCCGCTGCTCGCGGACCAGGCGCCCCAGCCGGTCGGCGGCCGCCGCGGCCCGGGACCGGTCGGGCACCCCGTCCAGGAAGGCCACCGCGCTGCGGACCTCGTACGGGTGCCAGTGCCGCAGGTTCTCCACCCGGTCCCAGCAGAAGTCCGTCGCCCGGAACAGCCACGCGTGCCAGACCCGGTTGCGGTGCAGGATCCCGACGACGGGGCCGGTGGCCAGCAGGTCGCCCGGCGGATCGTCGTGCAGCGGGTGGTACGGGGCGGCCGGGTAGCCGCCGGAGGCCGGAGCGGTCGCCGGGAGCGCCCCGTCCGCGGTCGAGACCCGGGTCAGGTGCGCGCAGAGCCGCTCGATGCGCTGTCCGGCGCAGCGGCCCAGGCCGTCCAGGACGCGCAGGGCGTGGGCGGTGTGCAGCGGGTGGCTCAGCGGACCGCGCAGGTCCGGGTCGAGGGCGTGGCCGTATCCGCCGTCGCCGCCGAGGTAGGCGCCGAGGGCGGTATCGACCGGGTCGGCCTCCCCGCCGAGGAAGTGGAACGCGAACCGCCGCTGCTCCAGCACGCGGGCCGTGAGCCAGATGAACTGCTCGGCGCCGGCCAGCGCGCTCGTGGCCGCCGTCACGCTCGTCACCGCCGTCAGGCTCGTCGCGGTCGTCGCCGCCGGGGCGGACGCTTCGTCTCCAGGCATGCCAGGAACCGTAGGGGCCGGGGCGGCGCCGAAGTGGCACGAACGGGGAGGGTGCACTCTCCGGGGCGGGATAATGGAGGCATGCGGTTGACGATTTTCTGGGAGCGGATGGCAGAGCACTTCGGTGCGGGCTACGCGGACTCCTTCGCGCGGGACCACGTCATGACGGAGCTCGGCGGCCGGACGGTCCACGAGGCGCTGGACGCCGGCTGGGAGGCCAAGGACGTGTGGCGCGCGGTGTGTTCGGCCGTCGACGTGCCGGCCTCCTTGCGCTAGCACGGCGATCGCTTCGCGGTTCGCGGCGCCGGTGGGACAGACTGGTCGGCGTGGCAGCCAGTGATGAGACGACCGACCGGCCCGAAGACCCCCGGAGCACGCCGCCGGCGGGCCCCGGGGCCCCTGCGGGCGCTTCGGCCGCAGGCCCCGTAACGGGAGACGCCGGGGGGCCGGGTGCCGCCGCGGACGGTCCCCCGACGACCGGCTCCGCCGGGGAACCGCCAGCGGCAGCGGCAGCGGCCGATGCCCGGATGCCGCGCTGGCTGCCGCGCGCCGTGGTGCTCGTACTGGCCCTGGTGGCCTGTTTCCAGCTCGGCAGCTGGGCCTTCCACCAGCTCATCGGGCTGCTCGTCAACATCCTGATCGCGTTCTTCCTCGCGCTCGCGATCGAACCGGCCGTGGCCCGGATGGCGGCCCGCGGCATGCGCCGCGGGCTCGCCACCTTCCTGGTGTTCCTCGGGGTGTTCGTCGCGGCCGCCGGGTTCCTCGTCCTGCTCGGCTCGGTCCTCGCCGCACAGATCGTCGACCTGGTGGAAGGCTTCCCCGGCTATCTCGACTCGCTGATCGGCTCGATCAACGACACCTTCCACACGGACCTGTCCCGGCTGGACATCCAGGACAGCCTGCTGCACTCGGACTGGCTGCAGAAGTACGTGCAGAACAGCGCGAGCGGCGTGCTCGACGTGTCCGCCACCGTGCTCGGCGGACTGTTCAAGCTGCTGACGATCGGTCTGTTCTCCTTCTATTTCGCCGCCGACGGGCCACGGCTGCGCCGCGCCCTGTGCTCCGTACTGCCGCCCGCGAAGCAGGCCGAGGTGCTGCGGGCGTGGGAGATCGCCGTCACCAAGACGGGCGGATACCTCTACTCGCGCAGCCTGATGGCGCTGATCTCCGGGATCGCGCACTACATCGTCCTCGCGGTGCTGGGCGTGCCGTACGCGCCCGCGCTCGCGGTGTGGGTGGGGCTGGTGTCGCAGTTCATCCCCACCATCGGCACCTACCTGGCGGGCGCGCTGCCGATGCTGCTCGCCTTCACGGTCAACCCCTGGTACGCGCTCTACGTCCTCGGATTCGTGGTGGTGTACCAGCAGTTCGAGAACTACGTGCTCCAGCCGAAGCTGACCTCGAAGACGGTGGACATCCACCCGGCGGTGGCCTTCGGCTCGGTCATCGCGGGCACCGCCCTGCTGGGCGCGGTCGGGGCGCTCATCGCGATCCCGGCCGTCGCCACGATGCAGGCCTTCCTCGGGGCGTACGTGAAGCGGTACGCGGTGACGGGGGAGGACGCCTCCGGGGGGAGCGCTACTCCGCGCCGGCGCCGCCGAGTACGGATTCCAGGGCTTCGCTGACGGCCGCCTCGGTGGCGGCCTTGTCGATGCCGAGGGAGGAGAGCACGCCTTCGCCGTCCTCGAGTTCGAGGAGCGCGAGCAGGATGTGCTCCGTGCCCACGTAGCTGTGGCCCAGGCGCAGGGACTCGCGGAAGGTGAGTTCGAGCGCCTTCTTCGCGGCGGCGTCGAAGGGCACCAGGGCGGGGAGCTCGGCGACGGGCGCGGGCAGGGTCGCGGTCGCGGCGGCGCGCAGCTCCTCCGGGGAGGCGCCCTGCGCCCGCAGGACGAGCGCGGCGAGGGATTCGGTGTCGGCGAGCAGCCCCAGGATCAGGTGGGCGACGACGATCTCGGCGTTGCCGGCCGCGCGGGCCTCGTTCTGGGCGGTGACGACGACGTTGCGGGCGCGGGGCGTGAACCGGCCGAAGCCCTGTGCGGCGTCGACGTCGGCGCCCTCCCCGGCCTTGTCGGCCTTGGGGACGAAGCGCTTCTGGGCGGCCTGGCGGGTGACGCCCATGCTGCGGCCGATGTCGGTCCAGGAGGCACCGGAACGGCGGGCCTGGTCGACGAAGTGGCCGATGAGGTGGTCCGCGACGTCCCCGAGGGCCTCGGCGGCGACGACCGCGCCGCTGAGCTGCTCCAGGGTGTCGGTGTGGACCTTCTTGATGGCCTCGATGAGGTCGTCGAGGCGTACCGGATTGGTCATGCGAACGGGTTCCACCGAAGGGTTCGTCATGGGTGCAACCCTAGGTTGACAGTCGAGCAGGTGTCAACCTTGGGTTGTCACTTTCCGGGCTCCCGCAGCAGGAACCGCGCACGCTCCCGCCAGGCCGTCCCGTCGTACGCCACCAGGTCGACGGCGCGGACGCGGGCGGTGAGGGGGAGCCGTCCGGCCAGGTCCGCCTCGGCGGCGTCCAGGTCCGCCTCGGGTGCGCGCTGCGCGACCGTGAGGTGCGGGACCGGGTCCGGATAGCGGCCGCCGTAGGGGTGGATCCCGGGCCAGCGCCCGGTGACCGCACGGGTCAGCCCGCGCAGCGGGGCGTCCGGCTCCGGGGCGAGGTAGAGCATCCCCGGGAACCGGCCGGTCCGCTCGAAGCGCAGGTCGAAGGCGTGGTGGGGGCTCAGGGCCGCGGCGATCCCGGCGTGGACCGAGGCGTCGATCAGGCTCTCCGGGAGGAACGGGTAGAGCACGCTCACGTGCGCCGGCACCCCGGCTCCGGCCCGGGTCGCGGGGTCGATCCGGGCCTGCCAGTCCCCGACGACGGGTTCCGCTTCGGGGATCCGCACGATGAGCGCGGTGCGGCCGGCGGGGAACATGCTGGAGGGGGCGCCGCCCGCGGCGTCGTCCGCGGCTTCGTCCGTGGTGCCGTCCGCGCTGTCGTCCGTGGTGTCCGTCATGGGAGTGGATCATGCCAGCCGCCGGTGGGGCGGAGGGGTCCGGCGTGGCGCGCTTGACAGGGAAATCGAACACGCATTCTTATTGGTTATCCACAGCCAAACCGGACGTGGGACCGCGTTGTCAGTGGCAGGCGTTAGCGTCAATGGCGTGAAGCGATCGACTCAAGCAAATCGGGTGGAACCCATGGCAGGCAACGACCGCGAGAAGGCTCTAGACGCCGCGCTCGCACAGATTGAACGGCAGTTCGGCAAGGGTGCCGTGATGCGGCTCGGCGACAAGCCGAACGATCCCATCGAGGTCATCCCCACCGGATCGACCGCGCTGGACATCGCGCTCGGCGTCGGCGGGCTGCCGCGCGGCCGCGTGATCGAGGTGTACGGGCCGGAGTCCTCCGGTAAGACGACCCTGACGCTGCACGCCGTGGCCAACGCGCAGAAGGCCGGCGGCACCGTCGCCTTCATCGACGCCGAGCACGCCCTCGACCCCGAGTACGCCAAGGCCCTCGGCGTCGACACCGACAACCTCATCCTGTCCCAGCCGGACACCGGTGAGCAGGCGCTGGAGATCGTGGACATGCTGGTCCGCTCCGGTGCGCTGGACCTCATCGTCATCGACTCCGTCGCGGCCCTCGTGCCGCGCGCGGAGATCGAGGGCGAGATGGGCGACTCGCACGTGGGTCTCCAGGCCCGTCTGATGAGCCAGGCCCTCCGGAAGATCACCGGTGCGCTCAGCCAGTCGAAGACCACCGCGATCTTCATCAACCAGCTCCGCGAGAAGATCGGTGTGATGTTCGGCTCGCCGGAGACCACCACCGGTGGCCGCGCGCTGAAGTTCTACGCCTCCGTGCGCCTCGACATCCGGCGCATCGAGACCCTCAAGGACGGCACGGACGCGGTCGGCAACCGCACCCGCGTCAAGGTCGTCAAGAACAAGGTCGCCCCGCCCTTCAAGCAGGCCGAGTTCGACATCCTCTACGGCCACGGCATCAGCCGCGAGGGCGGCCTGATCGACATGGGCGTGGAGCACGGCTTCGTCCGCAAGGCCGGCGCCTGGTACACGTACGAGGGCGACCAGCTCGGCCAGGGCAAGGAGAACGCGCGGAAGTTCCTCTGCGACAACCCCGCCCTGTCCGACGAGATCGAGCGGAAGATCAAGGAGAAGCTGGGCGTCGGTATCCGCAAGGACGCTGCGGCTCCCGCCACGGCCGAGGCCGGCGCGGACGCGTCCGCCGAGACCGCGGCCGTGCCCGCCCCCGCGTCGAAGGCCAAGACCGCGGTCAAGGCCGCGGTCGCCAAGAGCTGACCCGTGTGGGAGCAGGCAAGGGGTGGCGCGGACGGCGGTGAGGACCGCCGCGAGGGCAGTCGCCGGGGCCGCCGCGAGGGCGGCGGCCGGGGAGGCCGTCGCACGGAGGGCCGTGAGGGCCGCGAGGGGCGTGAAGACCGTCCGGAGCTGCCGCCCCAGAGTCCCGAGGAGCAGGCGCGGGCGATCTGTCTGCGCCTGCTCACCGGGATGCCGCGCACCCGGCGGCAGCTCGCCGACGCCCTGGCGAAGCGGGACATCCCCGAGGAGGTGTCGGAGCAGGTCCTCTCCCGGTTCGAGGAGGTGGGCCTGATCGACGACGCCGCCTTCGCCGGGGCCTGGGTCGAGTCCCGGCACCGGGGCAGGGGACTGGCCCGCCGGGCGCTCGCGCAGGAGCTCCGTACCAAGGGGGTGGCCCCCACCCTCGTCCAGGAGGCCCTGGAACAGCTGGACTCCGACCAGGAGGAGGAGACCGCCCGGGAGCTGGTGGAGCGCAAGCTCCGCGCGACCCGGGGCCTGGAGCGGGACAAGCGGATCCGGCGCCTCGCCGGAATGCTCGCCCGCAAGGGGTACCCCGAGGGCATGGCCCTGCGGGTGGTCCGCCGCGCGCTGGAGGCGGAGGGCGAAGACGCCGACGATCTGACGGGGTGACACCGGGGGGCTGGGCGTGTTCGCGCGGAAGCGCCCCGCGGCGTGTGGCTGCGGGGCGCCTTGTGGGGGTCAGTCGCCTCTATTGGGGGCACTAGCCAGCTTCTCGCCCAGGGCGTGGCCCGTCATGTTGGGCCACTCGGGTGCGAGCAGGACGGGCGGGCGGGACGGTGCGACGCTGGAAGTGAGCCCACCCCGGAAGGCAGGTGCGTCCCATGCGCACGTCGACCCGTATTGCCGGTGCGCTCGCCGGCCTGAGCCTCACCCTCGGCGGCACGGTCCTCGCCGCTCCCGCGGTCCGGGCGGACATCCCCGCCTGCACGCAGATGGCCGAACTGGCCGGTGCCACCGCTTCCGACTCCGTCGCAGCGGCCTGCGGCCGTGGTGTGGTCGGAGACCTGCAGAGTTGTGTGAGCGGGCTGACCGGAGCCGGAGTGGCGGGCGGCGCCGCGACCGGTGCCTGCCGCGCGGCGGCCCACGAACCGCGATAGAGGACCGCGCGAGCCCCGGCTCGCGGGCCTCGGGCGGAGCGCCCATGCTGAGAAGAAGGGCGCCGTCGTCTTGAGACCTGTCCTTCCCGAAGGCCCGACACAGGGCGCCTGGGAGGAGGAGGAACTCATGCGCATACGAAGAATTCTGGGCCTCGCCCTGGCCGCGGCCACCCTTGTCGGCGCGAGCGCCGTCGGCGCTGTCAGTGCCGGGGCCGCCTCGTCTCCGAACATTTCCAGAGACGACTGCACGGCCGCCGGCGGGCAGATCGTTGCCCGCCCCTACGCCGGCTACCACTGCGCGCTGCCCGACGGGACCTCGCCGGCGATCGATTGACCGCCCGGGGCGCCGCCAGCGGCACGCGATTCCGTAGCAGCCCGTACTAGTCCGTAACAGCACGCCCAAACAGCCGATCGGCAGGCCACACCGCCGGTCGGCTCCTCCGTGCGCTCCGACGACCCGGCCCCGGGGATCGCTCCGTCGTTCGGCCCATCAAGGGCAGCGGCCGCAACGCCGAAGAGGACCAAGCGGAGTCGCCCCCCACCCCCGCGTTCCGGTACACCTCCGCGTCCCAGGCCGCCTCCGACGAGGGCGGTCCCGTACCCCGGCCGACAGGCCCGGAGGAGATCCCGCATGCGCGTCTTCCTGCCCCTGGCCGCCGTCACCACCGCCGCGCTCCTGCTCGGCACGGTCGCCGGTGCGGCCCCCGCCGCCGCGGCGGACCGGAACCCCGACGGCACGCCCCTGGTCAAGGTGTCCCACGGCGACCCGTACGCGAACTGCAGCATCGGCGCGATCTCCCCCGAGAGCACCGTCTACCCCGGCACCGAGGTCGAGCCGTACCTGTCCGTCGATCCGCGCGACCCGAAACGCGTGGTCACCGTGTTCCAGCAGGACCGCTGGAACGACGGCGCCGCCCGCGGCCTGGCGGCCTCCTGGACAACCGACGGCCACACCTTCCACCGGAGCACGCTGCCGTTCAGCCTGTGCGCCCCCGGCGGCGCGGACTACGAGCGGGCCTCCGACCCCTGGGTGAGCACCGGCCCGGACGGCACCGTCTACGCGAGCGGGGAAGGCGTCGACTTCACCAGGAGCACGCGCAGCGCCCTCCTGGCGGCCACGTCCCACGACGGCGGCCGCACCTGGCGGAACCTCACCACCACCCACGTCGACGAGCAGCCGTTCTTCAACGACAAGCCCTCCATCACCGCCGACCCGGTCCGCGCAGGCACCGCCTACCAGGTCTGGGACCGCCTCGACAACGACCCTCCCGGCCCCAGCTCCCTCGACGGTCCCGGCTACATCTCCGTCACCCGCGACGGCGGCCGCACCTGGAGCGGGGCCCGGCGGTTCGTCGACACCGGGGCCGTGCCCAACACCCAGACCATCGGCCATGTGATCGTCGTCGACCGGCGCACCGGCACCCTGTACGACTTCTACGACCGGATCACCGCCTCCGACGACCTGAGCACCGTCATCGAAGCCCGCTACGAGGTGGTCACCTCCACCGACGCCGGGGAAACCTGGAGCGCCCCGACCGTCGTGGCCCGCGACACCTCCGTACCGGAAGTCGACCCGAACGACCCCTCCACACTGCTCCGCGCCGCGGCCACCCTGCCCAGCCCGGCCGTCGACCCCACGTCGGGCGCGCTGTACATGGCGTACGAGGGCTCGGACTTCTCCGGCGGCGCGTTCGACTCGGTCCAGCTCGTGCGCTCCACCGACGGCGGACGCACCTGGGGGACCCCCGAGCTGATCAGCCCCGAGGACGTCCCGGCGTTCTCCCCGTCGATCGCGGTCGACGAGCGGGGCACGGTCGCGCTCACCTACTACGACCTGCGCTTCCTCAAGCCGGGCGACACCACCACCCTGCCCACCGCCTACCAGCTGGCCACACTGCCGCACGGAAACCCGCAGCTCCGGACCGAACGGCGGATCTCGCGGGTCTTCGACTGGCTCCAGGCGCCGTTCGCCGGGGGGTACTTCCTCGGCGACTACCAAGGACTGGTCGCGGACGGCAAGGGAGTGCGGGCGGTGCTCACCGAGACCAACTCCGACGCACCCCAGAACCGTACGGACGTGTACTCCGGCAGTTTCCGCACCCGCTGACCGGTGCGGAAACCGCCGGGAGGCGTCAGACGACGGGCAGGCCGGCGGACTTCCAGGCCTGGAAGCCGCCCGTGAGGTCCGTGGCGTTGGGCAGGGCCAGGGCGTGGAGGGAGGCCGCGGCGAGGGTGGAGGCGTAGCCCTCGTTGCAGATGACGATCACGCGGATGTCGTGGTCCACCGCCTCCGGGAGGCGGTGGGAGCCCTCGGGGTCGAGGCGCCATTCCAGTTCGTTGCGCTCGACCACCAGGGCGCCCGGGATCAGTCCGTCCCGCTCGCGCAGGGCCTGGTACCTGATGTCGACCAGCAGGGCCCCGGTCAGGGACTCCGCGTGCGCCCGGGCCGCGTCCACGCGGGTGTACGTGGTCCGCACCCGGTCGATGAGGGCGTCGATGCCGCTCACTGCCAGTCCGCCGGACGCTCGACCTGCTCCAGCGTGAGCACCGGGCCGGTGCGGCTGTAGCGGCGGATCAGGGGCAGCGGCGGGTAGTACGCGTGGACGGAGATCGCGTGCTCGGTCGCGGACTCGTTGAGCACCTCGTGCACGTGGTGTTCGCCGAAGGCCCGCCCGGTGCCCGCGCCCAGCGCACGGGTGCGGTCCACGTCGGGGGCCAGGGAGAGGGACTGCCAGCCCTCCGAGGGGAGGCGGACCGCCAGGGAGTGCTCGGTGAGCTGCCCGCGCGCGGTGGTGAACGCGCCCCGCGACTCGGCGTGGTCGTGCCAGCCGGTGCCGGTGCCGGGCGGCCAGCCGATCAGCCAGGCCTCGCTGCCGCCCGGGCCGTTGAGCCGGATCCACGTCCGGCCCTCGGGATCGAGGGGGAGGGAGGCGATCAGCTCGGGGTCGGAGGCGATGCGCCGGGTGAAGGCGAGGAGGTCCGCCGCCGAGAGGGCCGGGGCGGAAGCCGGAGCATCGGCCGACGCCGGGGCAGGGGCGTGCGTGGGTGCAGACATGGAGGGTGACCGTCCTGGGGGTTCGCGAGAGTGCGCGGCACATCCGCAAGGGGGCGCGCGAGAGGAAGGCGAATCAGCAGGAAGGGCGACATACGCAGCCCGCGTAGCGGAGCAGGTCCATATGGACCCTCCGCCACAGGCGTACGTCGTTGCCGGTCATGTCCGCGAGTGAAGCACGACTCGGCCGGAGGGTCAATCGATCACGGGTGCGGGGGCGGGCAGGGCCTTGGGGGCCGGGGCCGGTGCGGCGGCCGGAGCGCCGTGCCGGAGGGCGTCCGCGGCCTCGTACAGCCCGGGCGGGTCGACCCCGGCGAAGGTGGCCGCGAGATGCCCGTCCGGCCGTACGAGGAGCACGGTGTGCGCCGCCGCCCCGGGGTAGCCGTCCGCGACGAGCAGCTCCGCCCGGACCGGCAGCGCGGCGACCGCCGCCGCGAGGCGGGGCATCAGGCCGGCGCCCACCCAGTGCCGCCGGTCCCAGACCCCGGTGCCCGGGGCGACGAGGACGACGAGCAGCCGGCCCTGCCCCAGCTGGTCGCGCAGCGGCACCGTGGAGCCGTCGGGGGCGGTCACCGGGACGTTCTCCACGGACCCGCCCGGCTCGGTGGCGGTGGGCACGTCGTGGACGGCCACGGGCGGGGCGTACACCGGCTCCGCGCCGAGCGGGCCGCGGCCCAGGTGGCCGTCGGTCAGCAGCAGTTCGGCGGTGCGCGAGGCCCCGGGGAGGTAGGTGCGCAGGCCGCCCCCGGCCCGTAGCGCGGGCATGGCCTGGTCGGCGGCGCGCAGCCGGGCGGCCACCGCCCTGCGGCGCTCGGCCTCGTAACTGTCGAGGAGGGCTTCCGAGGCCCCCTGGTGCCAGGCCAGGGAGAGCTTCCAGGCGAGGTTCTCGGCGTCCCGGAGCCCTTCCTCCACGCCCTGGGTGCCGAGCGCGCCGAGCAGGTGCGCCGCGTCCCCGGCGAGGAAGCAGCGGCCGTCGCGCCAGCGCCGGGCGAGCCGGTGGTGCAGCGTGTGGACCCCGGTGTCGAGGAGCTCGTACGGGGGGGTCGTGCCCCCGCACCACAGGGCGAGGCTGTCGCGGATGAGGGTCACCAGCGCATCGGGGGTGACGAGGTCCCCGCCGGAGGGCAGCAGCCAGTCCAGCCGGTACGCCCCGTCGGCGAGCGGCCGGGCGGTGATCTCCTCGGGCGGGCTGCGGTGCAGCAAGGCCTCGCCCGGCCAGGGCAGTTCGGTGCGCAGGGCGGCCACGGCGTGCCGTTCGACGGCGGTGCGGCCGGGGAAGCGGATGCCGAGCAGCTTGCGCACGGTGGAGCGGGCCCCGTCGCAGCCGACCAGGTGGCTGCCGCGCCACCACGTGGTCTCCGCGCCCCGGGTGTGGGCGGTGACCCCGCGGCCGTCCTGCTCCAGGGCGTCGAGTTTGCTCTCGGTGATCAGCTGGACCAGGGGATGCGCGGCGGCGGCGTCGCGCAGTCCGCGGGTCAGGGCGTGCTGGGGGAGGTGGATCGGGGCCGGGCCGTCCTCGAAGGTGATCCGCTGGGACTCGCGCCCGCGCCGCATGGTGCGCCAGGCGGTGAAGTAGGCGCCCTCGTCGCGCAGGGTCGTACAGCCCAGCCGGTGCACCATGGCGGCGGTGTCGGCGTGCAGGGCGACGGTGCGGGCGGGGCGGAGCTCGTCCTTGCCGGATCCCTCGTCGAGCACGACGCAGGGCACGCCCTGGCCGGCCAGGGCGAGGGACAGGGACAGCCCGACGGGCCCCGCGCCGACGACGATCACCGGGTCCATGATGTGGCTCCCGGTGTCCGGTATGTGATCACAGAACGTATGCAACCCACTGGAGGTGCCTGCGTCAAGTGACGCCGGGCCGGACAATGCCGAGTGGTGGGGGGGGGGGGGTGCGCCGCCCCCCCCCCGTACCCCCCCCGGGCGAACACACTATCGGAGCCCCTGGCGGGCCCCCGGGCGCGCGCCAGTTCGCT
>NZ_JBHXKA010000038.1:0-23279 GCF_042722885.1 Streptomyces sp. NPDC058401 | reverse complement strand
GTGCTTTTGGTGCGACGCGGTTCGGCTTTTTGTACAACCTGAACTATCACACCCCCCGGTCGGTCCCTGCTGCTCTGCCCGCGGGGCGCTACATCGCTGTGGGGGGCGGGGTTGCCGTCCCCCCCCACCACACGTGTCCCGCCAGTGTACTGACCGACTGTCAGACCGGATGCCGGACCCGGGTCCGAGCAGATGTCCGATGCCGCGCCGGAGGGGCGGCCGGAAGAAGGACGGTCAGATGCCGCCGCTGTTGTTGCCCGCGTCGAGGGTCACCGGGAGCACCGTGCCGGTGCTGCGCTTCGACTTGCGCAGGCGGCCCTCCAGCCAGGAGGCGAAGGAGGTGAGGGCGAAGTTCACCGCGATGTAGATCGCCGCGATCACGATCAGGGTCGGGATGGTGTTGCTGAAGTTCGCCGAGATCTGCCGGTACTGGGTCAGCAGTTCGGCGAGGCCCAGGACCGCACCGCCGATCGCGGTGTCCTTGAGGATCACCACGAGCTGGCTGACCAGCGCGGGCAGCATCGCGGTGACCGCCTGCGGGATCAGGACGTAGGTCATGACCTGGCCCTTGCGCATGCCGATCGCCTTCGCGGCGTCGGTCTGGCCCCTGGGCAGCGACTCGACACCGGCCCGGACGATCTCGCCGATGACCGCGGAGTTGTACAGGACCAGCCCGGTGATCACTGCGTACAGCGGCCTGACCTCGGAGTCGACGCCGGTGTACTGCACGTAGAAGGCGGAGCCGAAGAGCATCAGCATCAGGACCGGGATGGCCCGGAAGAACTCGACCCAGGTGCCCACGATGCTGCGTACCCACGCGTGGTCGGAGAGCCGTCCCATGCCGAGGAGGGCGCCCAGCGGCAGGGCGATCACCATGGAGATGGCGCCGGCCCGCAGGGTCTCGCCGAGTCCGGGAAGCAGGAACGTCGTCCACACCTCGCCGGTGAAGAAGGGGCTCCACTTGTCGGCGTCGAGCTGGTTCTTGTCCGCCAGGGCCGACAGCACCCACCACGCGACGGCGGCGGCCACCACGAGGAAGATGCCGCTGTAGATCCAGTTGCGGGCCTTGGCCCGGGGGCCGGGGGCGTCGTACAGCACCGAGGTCATCGCTTCACCGCCACGCGCTTGGCCACCCAGCCCAGGAGCAGGCCGGTGGGCAGGGTCAGAAGGACGAATCCGAGGGCGAAGACGCCGAAGACGGCGAAGAGGTCCTGCGGTTCGTTCTCGATCATCTCCTTCATCAGCAGCGCCGCCTCGGCCACGCCGATCGCCGCTGCCACCGTGGTGTTCTTGGTGAGGGCGATCAGCACGTTGGCCAGGGGTGCGACGACCGCCCGGAAGGCCTGGGGGAGCACGATCAGGGTGAGCGTCTGGACGAAGCTCATGCCCAGGGCGCGGGAGGCCTCGGCCTGTCCGACCGGGACCGTGTTGATGCCCGAGCGGATCGCCTCGCAGACGAAGGTGCCGGTGTATGCGATGAAGCCGAGGACCGCGAGCCGGAAGCCGATGTCCTTGAAGGTGCCGCCGCCCAGCGTGACGCCCAGGGTCTGGTTGAGGCCCAGCGAACAGCCGATGATCAGCACGGTCAGCGGGGTGTTGCGCACGAGGTTCACGTACGCGGTGGCGAAGCCCCGCATCAGCGGGACCGGACTGACCCGCATCCCGGCCAGTACGGTGCCCCAGATCAGGGACCCGACGGCCGAGTAGAGGGTGAGCTGAACCGTCACCCAGAAGGCTCCGAGCACGTCGTACTGCCCGGAATCAAGAAAATCGAACACGATGGCCTGCGCTCTCCCCAGGATGGCCAGGTGGGCCGGTGGGGCACGGCGCCGCCCGCGGCAGGCGGGCGGCGACGGACCTCACCGATGGATCGGCCGGCGGACCGGCCGCCGGGTCAGCTGCCTTCGGTGACCGCGGGAGCCGGCTCGTTCTTGTAGCCGGACGGACCGAAGTTCTTCTTGATGGCGGCTTCCCAGGCGCCGTCCGCCTCCATCTTCTTGATGGCGGCGTTGACCTTGGTCTGGAGGTCCTTGTCGCCCTTCTTCAGACCGATGCCGTAGTTCTCGTTGCTCAGGCTCAGCCCGACCAGCTTGAACTTGCCCTTGTTCTTGTCCTGCGCCGCGTAGCCGGCCAGGATCGAGTTGTCCGTGGTCAGGGCGTCGACGGCCTTGTTCTCCAGGCCGGTCAGGCACTCGGAGTAGCCGCCGAGCTGCTGCAGGTCGGCCTCGGGGGCCAGCTTGGTCTTGACGTTCTGCGCCGACGTGGAGCCGGTGACCGAGCAGAGCTTCTTCTTGTTGAGGTCCTCGGCCTTGGTGATCGAGGTGTCGTCGGCGCGGACCAGCAGGTCCTGGTGCGCGAGGAAGTACGGACCGGCGAAGTCGACCCGCTCCTTGCGCTTGTCGTTGATCGAGTAGCTCGCCACGACCAGCTTCACGTCGCCGTTGGAGATCAGGTTCTCGCGCTCGGCGCTGACGGCCTGCTTGAACTCGATCTGGTCGGGCTCGTAGCCGAGCTCCTTGGCCACGTACGTCGCCACGTCCACGTCGAAGCCCGTGAACTTGCCGTCGGGGGCCTTCAGGCCCACACCCGGCTGGTCGAACTTGATGCCGATGACGATCTTGTCCTTCTTGGCACCGGCCGTGGAGCCGGCGTCACCCGCGGGCTTGTCGCTGTCGCCGCCACAGGCGGTCGCGGTCAGGGCGAGAGCAACGGCGATGGCGGCGGCCGCGCCGACCTTGGAGAGCTTCATGGTGGACTTCCCTCGAAGTGAGACGTGAGACAGCAGTGAACTGAGACGTGCGACGTGCGTACTGGACGACGATCCGTCACCGGATCACTACCAGATGCGAAGGTCAGTGGTGCAGGATCTTCGAGAGGAAGTCCTTGGCGCGGTCGCTCCGCGGGTTGCTGAAGAACTGCTCGGGCGTGGCCTCTTCGACGATCTTTCCGTCGGCCATGAAGACGACCCGGTTGGCGGCGGAGCGGGCGAAGCCCATCTCGTGCGTGACGACGACCATCGTCATGCCCTCCCGGGCGAGCTGCTGCATGACCTCCAGCACCTCGTTGATCATCTCCGGGTCGAGGGCCGAGGTCGGCTCGTCGAAGAGCATCACCTTCGGGTCCATCGCCAGGGCGCGGGCGATCGCCACGCGCTGCTGCTGGCCGCCCGACAGCTGCGCCGGGTACTTGTCGGCCTGCGAGCCGACGCCCACCCGGTCGAGGAGGGACTTCGCCTTCTCCAGCGCCGCCGCCTGGTCCGCCTTGCGGACCTTGAGCTGGCCCAGCATCACGTTCTGCAGGACCGTCTTGTGCGCGAAGAGGTTGAACGACTGGAAGACCATGCCCACATCGGCACGCAGCTTCGCCAGCGCCTTCCCCTCCGACGGCAGTTGCTTCCCGTCGACGGTGATGCTGCCCGAATCGATCGTCTCCAGGCGGTTGATGGTCCGGCACAGCGTGGACTTGCCCGACCCCGAAGGGCCGATCACCACGACGACCTCACCGCGGGCAATGCTCAGATCGATGTCCTGAAGCACGTGCAGCGCGCCGAAGTGCTTGTTGACGTTGCTCAGCACGACCAGGTCGTCCGCGGCACCGGCCGCGTCCCGCACGTCCTTGGTCACTGATACTCCGCTCATCGGCTTGTGGCTCCGTCCTCCTCGGTTGGGAGGACAGTAGTGATGTGGCGCGCACAGCGTCAGTACATCTGAGGGAGAATTGAGGATAACGATCCGGCCTCGCACCGATACGCTCCGTACTCGCGGGCGTCCCGCACCGGCCGTGGCCGTACCGGGTCCATAACGGAACCCCCGACGGGCCGGAACCGTCTTGACGTGGGAGTCCGCATCGGCGTGGATGCTTGGTGGCCCATGATGTCCGCCATGCGAACGCGAAGAGATCAAGAGATGGAGAGGGGGACGACATGAGACTGCTGCTCGTCGAGGACGACGACCACGTCGCCGCCGCCCTGTCCGCGATCCTCGCCCGGCACGGCTTCAAGGTCACCCATGCCCGCAGCGGTGAGGAGGCCCTGCAGGCCCTGCTGTCGGCGGGCGCCCCGCCGCTGGCCCCTCCCTACGGGGTGATCCTGCTCGACCTCGGCCTGCCCGACCAGGACGGCTACGAGGTGTGCGGCAAGATCCGCAAGCGCACCAGCACGCCCGTCATCATGGTCACCGCGCGGGCCGATGTGCGCTCCCGGATCCACGGGCTCAACATGGGCGCCGACGACTACGTCACCAAGCCCTACGACACCGGCGAACTCCTCGCCCGCATCCACGCGGTGGCCCGCCGTACCGGCGCCTCCGAGGAGACCGCCGCCGGCCCCGCGGGCACCCCGGGCGTGGTCAGCCTCGGGCCCGTCGGCATCGAGCTCTCCACCCGCCGGGTCAGCGTGGACGGCGTCGACGTGGCGCTGACCCGCAAGGAGTTCGACCTGCTGGCGCTGCTCGCGCAGCGCCCCGGCGTGGTCTTCCGCCGCGAGCAGATCATCAGCGAGGTGTGGCGCACCAGTTGGGAGGGCACCGGCCGTACCCTTGAGGTGCACGTGGCCTCGCTGCGGTCCAAGCTGCGCATGCCGGCGCTCATCGAGACCGTCCGCGGCGTGGGATACCGGCTCGTCGTACCGCCCGCCCCGGCGGCTCCCGCGCCGCCCGCCGCCCCTGCCCCGCCCGCCGCCCCTGCCCCGCCCGCTGCCCCCGCCCCGCCCGCCGTCTAGCGGCCCCCGTCGTGCGCGCCCGTCTGCTTCCGCTGCTCGTCGTCCTGATGGCGGGCGTCCTGCTCGCCTTCGGCTTCCCGCTCGCGGTGGCCCTCGCGGCCGGGCAGCAGCAAGGGGTGGTCGTCGACCGGATCGACGACGGGGCCCGCTTCGCCGCGCTCACCCAGTTCGTCATCGACGCCGAGAGCTCGAAGTCCAGCGGGGCCGGCGAACGCCGCGAGACCCTCCAGCAGGAACTGGCCCGCTACCAGGAGCTGTACGGGATCCGCGTCGGCATCTTCCGCCGGGACGACAACGCCATCGCCCGGTCGCCCAGCTGGTGGGAGCTGCCCGAGAAGGGGGAGGGGCACGAGGCCTTCATCCAGGCGCTCGCGGGCCGGCGCAGCCACGACCCCGGCCAGGTGTGGCCCTGGCAGACCCACGGCAAACTCCTCGTCGCCTCCCCGGTCGTCCTCGACGGGGACGTGGTCGCCGTGGTCGCCACCGAGTCGCCCACCGGCCAGATGCGGGCCCGGATCCTGCGCGGCTGGCTGATCATCGCCGCCGGGCTCGGCGCGGCCATGCTCGTGGCCTTCGGCGCAGCCCTGCGGCTGACCAGCTGGGTGCTCAAGCCCGTGCAGACCCTGGACACCGCGGCCCACGGCATCGCCACCGGGCGGATGAACTCCCGCGTCGCGGCGGGCGGCGGCCCCCCGGAACTCAGGCGCCTGGCCCGCTCGTTCAACGAGATGGCCGACAACGTCGAAGAGGTGCTCGAACAGCAGCGGGCCTTCGTCGCCGACGCCTCCCACCAGCTGCGCAACCCGCTCGCCGCGCTGCTGCTGCGGATCGAGCTGCTCGCCCTCGAACTGCCCGAGGGCAACGAGGAGATCGCCTCGGTACGGACCGAGGGGAAACGCCTGACCCAGGTCCTGGACGACCTGCTCGACCTGGCCCTGGCCGAGCACGCCACGGCCGAGATCAGCCTGACGGACATCGCGGGGCTGGCCGCCGAGCGGGTGACCGCCTGGCGCCCGTTCGCCGAGGAGAAGGGCGTGCGGCTCACCGGGACGGGGCGGACCGCCGCCACCGGCTGGGCCGACCCGATCGCGCTCTCCAGCGCGCTCGACGCCGTCATCGACAACGCCCTCAAGTTCACTCCTGAGGGTGAGGACGTCGAGGTGGCGCTCTCCGTGGCCGGCGACCGGGTGCTGATCGTGGTCGCCGACCGGGGTCCCGGGCTCACCGAGGAGGAGCTGCTGCGGATCGGGGACCGGTTCTGGCGCAGCGGACGCCACCAGAACATCAAGGGCTCCGGGCTCGGCCTCTCCATCTCCCGCATCCTGCTCGGCGCGGGCGGCGGGTCCCTCTCCTACGAGAAGAACCCGCCGCACGGGCTGCGCGTGACGCTGGCCGTCCCGCGCACCGATCCCGCCGCGCTGCCCGAGTGAACCGCCAGGGCCGATCCCGCCGCCATGGCCGATCGAACCGCTAGGTCCGGGTGAACCGCAGGGTCACCAGCTCGAACGGACCGAGCCGTACGTCGGCCAGCGCGCCGGAGGCCGCCACCAGCGCGGGGGCTTCGGCCAGGGGCCGCTCCAGCAGGTCCGTGGCGTGCGCGCCGGCGTGCTCGAAGTCCAGGGTCAGCCGGGCCCTGGCCCGGCCGCCCGTGGTCTCGTACAGCCGGACCACCAGGTCGCCGCTGCCGTCGTCGGTGAGCTTGACCGCCGAGACGGCCACCTTCTCGTTGTCGACACGGACCAGCGGGGCCGTCTCCCGGGTGCCGGTCAGCCGGCGCTCGGGCAGGTTGATCGCGAAGCCCTCGCGGACCGCGTCCCCGATCGAGGCGCCCGGCACCAGCGCGTAGCCGAACCGGTGCAGGCCCTGGTCGGTCTCCGGGTCCGGGAAGCGCGGGGCCCGCAGCAGCGACAGCCGCACCGTGGTCGTCGTACCGCCGTCGGCCCGCACGTCACGGGTGACGTCGTGCCCGTACATCGAGTCGTTGACCAGGGCCGCGCCCCAGCCGGGCTCCGCTACGTGCAGGAAGCGGTGGTGGCAGGCCTCGAACTTGGCCGCCTCCCAGCTGGTGTTGGTATGGGTGGGGCGGTAGAGGTGCCCGAACTGGGTTTCGGACGCGTACCGGTCGGCGTGCACGTCCAGCGGGAAGGCCGCCTTCAGGAACTTCTCCGTCTCGTGCCAGTCCACCTCGGTGTCCACGTCGAGCCGGCCCAGCGCCGCCCCCAGGGTGAGGCGCTGCACCACCATCGAGGAGCCGAAGGAGCGCACCACCGTCACCGTCGCCGCACCCGCATCCTCCGTGAGGGTGACGGAATCGGCCTCCGTGAGGTCGGTGACCGTGTTCCGGTAGAAGGAGTCCACGTCCCAGGCGTCCCACATGTTCGGGAAGTCCGGGTGGATCTGGAGCAGGTTCGCCGCGTGGCCCGGGGCCACCGACTCACGGCCGGCCACCAGGTCGTACGCGGAGACCACCAGACCCCGCGCGTCGACCTCCACCCGCAGCCGGGAGTTCTCCAGCGTGAAGCCGCCCCCGGCGCGCGGGCCGGCCGAGACCTGCCCCACCGGGACGCCGAGCGGGGCGCTGCCCCCGGCAGGGACCCCGGCGCGGGTGTGCGGGGCGGCGTTGAAGACCAGCTCGCGGCCGCCCTCCGGGTCGCCCGCCAGGGCCCGCTGGGCCGCGGCGACGATCCCGGTCAGCTCCTCGGCGAGCGCCGCGTAGGTGGCCTCCGCCTCCCGGTGCACCCAGGCGATCGAGGACCCGGGCAGGATGTCGTGGAACTGGTGGAGCAGCACCGACTTCCAGATCCGGTCCAGCTCCTCGTACGGGTAGGGGAACCCGGCGCGGACCGCCGCGGTCGCCGCCCACAGCTCCGCCTCGCGCAGCAGGGACTCGCTGCGCCGGTTGCCCTGCTTGGTCTTGGCCTGGCTGGTCAGGGTGGCCCGGTGCAGCTCCAGGTAGAGCTCGCCGACCCACACCGGCGGGTCCGGGTACTCGGCCTGCGCCTTGTCGAAGAACGCGGCCGGGGACTCCCACACCACCTGCGCGGAGCCCTCCAGGTCCCGCAGCCTGCGGGCCTTCGCGATCATCTCGCGGGTGGTGCCGCCGCCGCCGTCGCCCCAGCCCGTCGGGGCGAGGGAGTGCCGGGCCGCGCCCTTGTCCTTGAAGTTGCGGGCCGCGTGCGCGATCTCCCGGCCGTCCACCGAGCAGTTGTAGGTGTCGACCGGCGGGAAGTGCGTGAAGATCCGGGTCCCGTCGATGCCCTCCCACTGGAAGGTGTGGTGCGGGAACGTGTTCACCTGCGACCAGGAGATCTTCTGCGTCAGCAGCCGCTTCGATCCGGCCGCCTTGATGATCTGCGGCAGCCCGGCCGCGAAGCCGAAGGTGTCGGGGAGCCAGGCCTCGTCGTTCTCGATCCCGAACTCCTCCAGGAAGAACCGCTTCCCGTGGGTGAACTGACGGGCCATCGCCTCCGACCCCGGCATGTTGGTGTCCGACTCCACCCACATGCCGCCCGCCGGGACGAACCGGCCCCCGGCGACCGCCTTCTTGACCTTCGCGTACACCTCCGGCCGGTGCTCCTTGATCCAGGCGTACTGCTGGGCCTGGGACATGGCGAAGACGAAGTCCGGCTCGCCCTCCAGCAGCGAGGTCATGTTCGACGTCGTACGGGCCACCTTGCGCACCGTCTCGCGCAGCGGCCACAGCCACGCCGAGTCGATGTGCGCGTGGCCGACCGCGCTGATCCGGTGCGCGGAGGCGTCGGCGGGCGCGGCCAGCACCCCGGCGAGCTCGGCGCGGGCGGCGCCCGCCGTCGCGTTCACCGCCTGCAGGTCCAGGGCGTCCAGGCAGCGTTCGACCGCGCGCAGCAGCTCCCAGCGCCGGGCCCCGTCCACGGGCAGTTCGGCCATCAGCTCGCCGAGCACCTCCAGGTCGATGACCAGCTCCCACACCGTCCGGTCGAAGACGGCCAGGTCGACCCGGGTCAGCCGGTACTGCGGCTCGTCGCCGGCCGTGTGCCGGTCGCCCAGTCCCGTCGGGCGGAACGGCTCCACGTCCAGGATCACCGGGTTGGAGGCGGCCTCCAGGTGCCATTCGACCCGTTCGCCGCCCGCCACCGGGCCCTCGGCGACCCGGACCCACTGGTTGCGCGGGTTGATCGCCTTCAGCGGGGAGCCCTCCGGGGTGTACACCAGCGCCTCGCACTGGAAGCCGGGCATCCGCTCGTCGAAGCCGAGGTCGATGACGGCCTCCACCTCCCGGCCGGCCCAGTCGGCGGGCACCGTCCCGGTCACCTTGAACCAGGTCGTGTCCCAGGGCGCGCCCCAGGCATCGCCGACGGCGGCGGGGGTGTGCGGAGCCGCCAGCCCCTCGGCCACCGGGACCGGCTCGCGGCCCGGTGCGGTCCAGGCCTCGATGGCCAGCGGCGCCGCCAGCGGATACACCGCCGGGCGGATCCGCTCGTCGAGGACCCGCTTGAGGCGTCCCTCCAGTACTGCGCGGTCGTCATGCATCAGAGGGCTCCGGTCCAGGTGAGGGTGGTGCGGGCGGGGGCGGAGACGGCGTACGGCTCGTCCACGGCCCGGACTTCGAACACGGCCGCCTGCTCCCGGCCGGCGCGCTCGACGGCCGGGAGGAAGAGGGCGGTGCCACAGGTCCCGCCTAGGAAGCGGCGGGAGCCGTCCGGCAGGACGCGGGACACCTCGTAGTGGCGGACGGCGCCGGTGGACCGCTGCCAGGACAGTCGGACGGCGGCCTCGCCGGACTGCTGGGAGGAGGCGGACAGGGCCGGGGTGCCCGGAGTCGCCGGGCGGGGCCGCGCGGCGGCCTCGCGTACCGTCACCGCCCCGAGCCGCCAGCGCACCGGCTCCTTCCCGCGTCGGGTGATCCGTACGGCCAGGGCGTGGGCGGTGGTGCCCGCCAGCTCCGTCAGCCGGACCCTGGTCGTGCGCCAGCCCTGACCGCTGCCGAGGGTCTCCGCCTTCAGCCAGGTGTACGGGACCTCCTGCCCCGGGCCGGACGGCTCGCGGGTGGCCACGCCGAGCTCGACCGTCACCGGGCCCGACTCGGTGCGGTGCACCAGCTCCACGACGCAGGACCGGGTCAGGGGCAGCCGGGTGGCGTGCAGTCCCACGGTGACCGGGGCGCTGATCTCGCCGGCGACGAGGAGGCTGGACCCGCCGCGCCAGGCCTGTGCGAAGTCGAGGGTGACCTCGGGGCGGGTCCCGGTGGTGTGCACGGCCCAGCGGCGGCCCGGGAGCCGGTCCTGGAGGCCGAGGTGGTTCCATCCGGTGTCGGACACGGGCTCGCCGTCCTCGTACCAGCGTTCCCCGTGCCCGGTGTTGAAGGAGCAGGCGAAGGGCAGCGCGGTCACGGTGGACCGGTCGGCGACGACGGTGGCGGGCGCGCGCCAGGCGTCCCCGGGGGAGGGGCGGGCGGGGTCCAGGGACTCGCCGGTCCAGAACCGGTCGTCGGCGCGGTGGAAGGCGCCCGGGGAGCGGTCGGCGAGGTGGCCCAGGGTCCACTCGGGCCGGTAGAAGCCGTAGGAGACGATGTGCTCGCTCCCGCGCGGGACGATCGCGTCCCAGTCCACCTTGGAGTTCCAGCCGTTGGACTCCGTGTCCACGGCCGCCCACAGTTCGTGGCGGCTGCGGCCGAGCCGGTCGGCGAGGGCGCCGGAGGCGGCGAGCTTCGCCGGGGTCCAGCGGAAGTCCACGAACATCGTGTCCGCGACCTTGCCGCGGCGGTCCTCGTAGAACTCCTGGTTGAGCTCGTTCAGCGCGCCCTGCCAGCCGACCCTGCCGGTGGAGTTCATCGCGTCGTACCAGGTGATGCCCAGGCCGTGCGGTTCACCGGCGGCGCGCAGGGCGCGCAGGAACCGCTGCGTCTGCGCGGCGAGTTCGCTGTCGCCGCCCTCGGTCTCGGCGTTGACGAACCAGCCGTCGAACCCGTACGCCCGCGCCACCTGCACCAGCTTCTCGGCGATCGGGAACCGGCCGAGGGAGTCCTGCCGGACCAGATCGCGGGTCCACCGGAGGTCGCCGCCGTAGGGCACGGGCGGCAGGAACACGTTGCCCATCACCCGGACGCCGTTGCGGTGCGCGGCGTCGGTGACGGGCGCGTTCGGGGCGAGCACGATGCCCTCGGCGGAGGAGCCGCCCCAGAAGACCAGCTCGTCGATGTACGCCCAGTGGGTGAGGGCGTAGTAGTCGGCGGTGGGCGACCCCTGGGCCGGATTGCCCGCCGTGTTCCCGAAGGAGACGAGCGAGGCGATACGGGCCTGCCCGGCGCGGGCCGTGGAGTTCGGCGGCACCGGGGTGAAGCGGGGCGCCAGCGGCACGGTGGCGGTGTTGTAGGCCAGATCGGGGTCGGACTCCGGGGTCCACCGCATCAGCGAGCGCCAGGTGATCCCGGGCCCCGGGGTCCCGGCGGGCAGCGAGTCCGGGAACCAGTACGAGGCGTACGGGGCGAGTCCCGCCGGGGGTTCGGCCGGTACGGGCGGCGCTGCCGGGGCGGCTACCGCCGGGGCGGCCGCCGTACCGAGCAGGGTGGCTGCCCCGGCCCCCGCCCCGGCGAACAGCATCCCGCGCCGGGTGGGGCGCAGGGGGGCCGGGCGGGGGGAGCTGCGGGGGCGGGCGGTTCGAGGATCGACGCCGTTGTCGGTCTCGGACATGAGGGATCTCCTCGGTAGGGGCCGGTCAGGCCCGGGTGGGGGCGTCGGACACGTGCAGGACCTCGGTGATGCCGCGGGCGGCCAGGTGCTCCGCGTCCCCGGCGAGCTCGGCCAGGACCACCGCCGGGCGCACCCCCTGGGCGGTGAGCTCCGCCCAGGCCTCGAAGAACGCCCCGCCGGGGGCGCACACCGAGCGGTTCGGCGCGGACGCGGAGCCGCCGACGTCCACGGCGAGCGCGGTGGAGCGCACCGCGGGGCGGTGTTCGCGGCCCCGCCACTGCGCGGTGATCCGGGCGATCACCTCGCCGGCGGGCTTGGTCCGGCGGTCGTTGGTGAGCAGGCCGAGCCCGTACTCCAGCTCGGGGAAGTCGGCGAGCTCCCGGGACACGTCGTGCGAGCACCACCAGGTCACGCCCCACAGGCCGGGGCAGTCCAGGGCGTTCGCCACGGTCGCCTCGGTGAAGGAGGCCGCGTGCTCGGGCTGGATCAGCGGCGCGGGCGCGCCCACCTCCTGGAGCCAGACCGGGCGGCGGGGATCGCGGGCCCAGGCCTTGGACAGCTCGATCAGGTACGCGGCGTGGTGCTCGGTCGCCGTCCCGGTCCGGCCGTGGCGCTGGGCGGTGCCGTTGAACACCCAGGAGTGCACGGCGGTCGCGGCGCCGAGCCGGGCCGCCTGCGCCACGGTGAAGGGGTGGCCGTCCTGGTACCAGGCGGCGTCGTACTCGGCGTGCAGGTGCATGCGGCCCGGCGCCCCCTGCTCGCAGGCGGCGAGCATCCGCTCCAGCCAGCGCCCGGCCTGCTCCTGGGTGATGCGGTCGGGGGAGGGGTGCGGATCGTCCGAGAACTGGTTGATCTCGTTGCCGACCGTCATGCCCAGGAAGTTCGGCCGGTCCGCGAGGGCGGCGGCCAGCGTGCGCAGGTACTCCTCCTGGCCGGCGACGACCTGCGGATCGCTGAAGATGTTGCGCCGGTGCCAGGTGCCGGTCCACGCGGGCAGGAAGTCGAAGCTCGACAGGTGCCCCTGGAGCCCGTCCACGTTGACGTCGAGCCCGCGGTCGGCGGCCGCGTCGGCGAGCGCGACGAGCTGCTCGACGGCGCGCGGCCGGATCAGCGTCCGGTTCGGCTGGAACACCGGCCACAGCGGGAAGACCCGTACGTGGTCCAGGCCGAGGCCGGCGATCGAGTCGAGGTCGGCCTTCACCTCGTCGAGGTCGAAGTCGAGCCAGTGGTGGAACCAGCCGCGCGTCGGCGTGTAGTTGGCACCGAAACGCAGGGCGCGGGCGGGGGTGGGGGCGGGGGCCGGGGCGGGTGCGGAGGCGGGTGCGGAGGCGGCGTTGCCGTCGTGCATGAAGGGTCCTGGAGTTCAGGGGGAATTCGCCGGATGCCCACAACCTGCCGCCTGCCCGGGGGATAAGTCAACAGCATCCTTATCTCCGAACGTCCCGACTTGGCGGGATGAAAGTCCTGACCTCGCAGACGCTGGTACTTATGCGCTTCAGTCCCGTTGACAGACGGGTTCCAGTCGCTTGAAGCTGAGGTCACTAATGCGGTTTAGTTGTTGTTGAGCGGTGTTGTCACACAAGGAAGTGTGCGGAAATGGACAGCGGAATTACCGTCACGACGGTCACCACCCCGGCCCTCTTCGCCGGCCCGCCGGAAACCCCCTCCCAGATCGTCCGGGTCCGCATCCGCAGAGCCTGCCCGGCCGGCCCGCTGCACGTGGCCGTGCACGGAGACGGCATCACCACCCCGCACCCGCGCATCGTGCGGGCCGACACCGCGGAGGCCTACGCCGGCACCGATGCCCGCGCGGATCTGGCCGGGTCCGGCCCCCGGCCCGTCCCGGAATCCACCGTCGAGGTCGCCGTCCGCACCCCGGGCGCCGCCCCCGGGACCGTCCTGCCCGCCACCGTCCGCATCACCACCCCCGACGGGCGGCCGCTCGCCGAGCGGGCCTTCGGCCTCGTCGTCGCCGAGCCCGGCTGGACCGTCCGCCTGGTCCCGCACTTCCACTACGACCCCATGTGGTGGAACACCCAGGCCGCCTACACCGCCCTCTGGGACGCCCCCCTGAAACCCGGCGAGGCCGAGCGCGGCTGGGAGTACACCGGCGTCCCCGCCTTCACCCTGATCCCGCTCCACCTCCAGCAGGCGCGCGAGGACCCGGCGTACCGCTTCGTGCTCTCCGAGGTCGACTACCTCAAGCCCTACTGGGACACCCACCCCGCCGAACGCGCCGAACTGCGCGCGCTCATCGCCGAAGGCCGGGTGGAGATCGTCGGCGGCACCTACAACGAGCCCTCCACCAACCTCACCTCCGCCGAGACCACCATCCGCTCCGCCGTCCACGGCCTCGCCCTGCACCGCGGCACCCTCGGCGCCGACCCCCGCACCGCCTGGCAGCTCGACGTCTTCGGCCACGACCCCTCCTTCCCCGCCCTGATGGCCGGCGCCGGACTCGACTCCGCCGTCCTCGCCCGCGGCCCCCACCACCAGTGGGGCCCGATGATGGACACCTGGGGCGACGAGCTGCGCGCCCCCGCCGCCATGCAGCTGCCCGCCGAGTACGAGTGGATCGCCCCCGGCGGGGAGGGCCTGCTCCTGCACTACCTGCCCGCGCACTACTCCGCCGGCTGGTTCTCCCACCGGGCACCGGACGCGGAGTCCGCCGCGGAACAGCTCCTGGACCTGTACGAGCTGCTGCGCACCGCCGCCGCGACGAAGAACGTCCTGATCCCCATGGGCACCGACTTCTCCTGGCCGCACCGCTGGGGCCTGGACGTGCAGCACGCCTGGAACCGCCGCTATTGCTGGCCCCGCATGGAACACACCGGCCCGCGCGCCCACTTCGACGCCGTCCGCGCCGAACTCGCGGCGCGCGGCGAGCAGCCGCTGCCGGTCACCCGGGAGATGGGCCCGGTCTACACCGGCAAGGACGTCACCTACGCCGACGTGAAGCAGGCCCACCGGGCCGCCGAGAACCTCCTCGAACAGGCCGAGACCTTCGCCGCCCTCGCCGGCGCCGAAGGCCTGACCGCCTACCCCGCCCAGACCCTGTCCAAGGCCTGGCGCCACCTGCTGCACGCCGCCCACCACGACGCCGTCACCGGGACCTTCTCCGACCAGGTGTACCTCGACCTGCTCCCCACCTGGCGCGAGGCGCACGAACTGGCCGACGGCGTACGGGAGGAGGCCCTCGCCGCGCTCACCGCCGCGGCCGACACCCGCGGCCCCGGACCGCTCGCCGTCACCGTGCACAACCCGGTCTCGTGGACCCGTACCGACCTGGTCCGCACCCGCGTCGACCTGGCGGCGCTCGGCCTCGCCGGCGACCGCGCGGACGGCGCGGACGGCGTGGACGGCGCCGACGGCCGCGCCGACCTGATCACCGTCCTGGACGAGGAGGGCCGCGCGGCGCCCGTCCACATCGAGGCCGTGGCCGACGGGACCGCCGAACTGGCCTTCCTCGCCCGGGACGTGCCCTCCCTCGGCCACCGCACCTGGTGGCTCGCGGCGGCGGACGCCACCTGCCCGGACCGCCCGCTCTCGGGCCGCTGGGAGCCGGCGCCCGGGCACACCGCGGAGAACGAGTTCCTGCGCGCCGAGGCCGATCCCGCGCGCGGCGGCGGCCTGGCCCGGCTGCTGGACCGGCGCACCGGGCAGGAGGTCCTCACCCCCGGCGAGGTGGACGAGCTCGTCGTGCAGGAGGAGTACGACAAGCACCCCTACTTCGAAGAGGGCCCCTGGCACCTGCTGCCCAAGGGCCCCGGCACCGGTTCGGGCGCCGGGCCCGCCGAGACCTGCCGCGCGGAACGCGGGCCGCTCGGTTCGCGCATCGTGGCCACCGGGCGGACCGGGCCCGTCCGCTGGACCCGGACCACCACCCTGTGGGACGGCCTGGACCGGGCGGAACTCACCACGACGGTGCACGCGTTCGAAGGCTCCGACCAGCTGCTGCGGCTGCGGATCCCGGCGGACGTGCCCGGGGCGCTGCCCGTCGCCGAGACGGCCGCCTCCGCGGTGGGGCGCGGGTTCGCCTTCCCCGACGCGGACACCGGGGCCGACCACACCCGGGCCCCCTGGACCCTCGACAGCCCCTGCCTCAACTGGTTCGCCCTGTCGGCCCCCATGACCGGGCCGGGCGGCCGGGCCCTGGGCGCGGCGGAGATCGTCCTCCCGGACGCGGACACCCCTGCGGGACTGCGCGAGCTGGTCACCGCCCTCGGCCGGCACGGGGTCACCGCGACCCCGACCCGGGCGGCCGGGCCGCGCTGGGGCGACCTGGCGGTGGACAGCAGCCTGCCCGACTTCCGCATCGCACTCGGCGGCCCCGGGGAGAACCCCTTCACGGCGGCGCTGCTCGAATCGGCCGGTCCCGCCCGGGAGGAGGCCCTGACCGAAGCCCTACGGGAACACGGGCAGGTCTGGATTGCGGCCCGAGCGGGGCTGCGCTCGCTCTGGAGCCCCGGCTGCGATCTGACGGGCCTGCGGGACCTGCCGGTCCTGGTCCACGCCGGACCCCCGGAGCAGCTCGCCCGGGCCGTCGCCGCGTCGGGCCGCATCGACGCCGTGGCTGCGGCGGGCGGATCCACGCCCGCGGCGGACGGAGCGGGCGCGCAGGAGGAGGCGTACGCGCAGGAGGAGGCGTACGCGCACGAGGCGGCGTACGCGCACGAGGCGGCGTCCGCGGGCGATGAGCCGTACGCGGACCGCACCGTCGGGATCCTGGTGCGCGGCACGCCCAGCTTCGCCGTCGACACCGCCGGGCGGCTGCACAGCACGCTGATGCGGTCCTGCACCGGCCGCCCGAGCGGGGAATGGATGGACCCGCCGCGCCGCACCGCCCCCGACGGCAGCTCCTTCCAGCTCCAGCACTGGACCCATGTCTTCGAGCACGCGCTGGTCGCGGGCTCCGGGGACTGGCGGGCGGTGGACCTCGTGCGCCGCGGACGGGAGTTCAACAAGCCGCTCACCGCCGTCACGGCCGCCCCCGCCGAGGGGCCCCGGCCGCCCGCGCGCTCGCTGCTCGGCGTGGAGCCGGCCGACCGGGTGCTGATCGAGACGGTGAAGCGGGCCGAGGGCTCTGGCGACGGGGCCGACGGGGCCGACCGGGTCGACCGGGCCGACCTGGCCGTCCGGCTGCGCGAAACGCACGGCCGCCCGGTCATGGTGGAGACCCTGTGGCCGACGGATCCGGCCGCCGAGGCCGATCTGCTGGACCGCCCCACCGGATTCTTCGAGGGGCAGGTCCAGGGCGCCGCGACGACCACGCTCCTGCTGCTCACGGAATCCGGCATGCCGCTGCGGGAGCCGGAACGGGAGCCGCACCAGCCGGTGTTCAGCCGGTACTGGCTGCACAACACCGGGACCGCGCCGCTCGGCGACGCCCCGTACACGGTGACCTGTGACGGGGTACCCGCCGGGGCCACGGTCACCCTCGCCGCCCACGGACGGGCGGACGGCGGCCCGGCCGCGCTGGAGGTCCGGGCCTCGGCGGGCTGGACCACCTCCTGGACCCGGCGGCGGACCGAGCTCCCGCCCGGCGGCCACGTCTCCTTCCCGCTCACCGTGGAGCCGGTCGAAGGAGCGGAACCCGGCGAACACCTGGTCCGGATCCTCGCCACCACCCCGGCGGGCACCTTCGAGGACGTCCTCACCGTCACCGTCCCGGGCGGCCCGGCCGGGGTGCCGGCCGGGCTGTGGGTGGCCGCCCCGGAGCCCGCGGTCACCGTGGCCCCCGGCGGGCGGGCCCCCGTACGGGCGCGGATCGGCTCCACCGGCATCCGCACCCCCCTGACGGGGCAGGCGTACGCCGTCTCCCCGTTCGGCACCTGGGAGCTGACGGCCCCCGCCGTCCTGCCCGTCGAGGTCCCGGCGGACGGCGAGACGGAGGCCGTCTTCGAGCTGCGGCCGCCGCTCGACGCCCCCGCCGGGGAGTACTGGATCGTGGTCAAGGCGGTCTGCCAGGGCAGGATCGCGTACGGTCCGGCCATTGCCGTCCACGTCAGCGAGGGATGAGACAGGCCATGGCCCGCAGACCCACCATCAAGGACATCGCCCGGCAGGCCGGGGTGTCGGAGAGCGCCGTCTCCTTCGCGCTCAACAACCGGCCCGGGGTCTCCCAGGACACCCGCGCCCGCATCCGGCGGGTCGCCGAGGAGCTCGGATGGCAGCCCAACAGCGCCGCCCGCGCCCTCTCCGGGGAACAGTCCGGCGCCGTGGGCCTGGTCCTCGCCCGGCCCGCGCACACCCTCGGCGTCGAGTCCTTCTTCCTCCAGCTGGTCTCCGGCATCCAGGAAGTGCTGGCCGCCGGCCGGATCGCCCTGCTCTTCCAGGTGGTCGAGGACCTCGACGCCGAATGCGCCGTCTACCGCCGCTGG
Organism: Streptomyces sp. NPDC058401; assembly: GCF_042722885.1. Classification (NCBI taxonomy): domain Bacteria; kingdom Bacillati; phylum Actinomycetota; class Actinomycetes; order Kitasatosporales; family Streptomycetaceae; genus Streptomyces; species Streptomyces sp. NPDC058401. The sequence continues at coordinate 5,514 of NZ_JBHXKA010000038.1, read as the reverse complement.
TGGGCCGAGCGGCGCGTCGACGGGGTCGTCGTCGTGGACCCGAGGAGCGACGACCCGCGTCCCGCCCTGCTCGAACAGCTCGCCCTGCCGGCCGTCACGGTGGGGGAGACGGGACCGGTCGCCCCGGCCTTCCCCGATTCCGGCGCCCCCACCGCCCTGTCCGCCGTCCGGGCCGACGACGCCGGGGCCATGGCGGAGGTGCTCGACCACCTGTACGGGCTCGGCCACCGCCGGATCGCGCACGTCGCGGGACTGCCCGGCCTCGCCCACACCGAGCGCAGGATCGCCTCGCTGCGCGCCGAGGCCCACCGGCTGGGCCTCGACCCCGGGCAGGTGCGCTCGGTCACCACCGACTACTCCGACGCCGAGGGGGCGGAGGCCACCCGGCGGATCCTCGCCGAGCCCGAGCCGCCGACCGCGATCGTCTACGACAACGACGTCATGGCCGTGGCCGGCGTGGCCGTCGCCTCCGAACTGGGCATCCCGGTCCCGGACGGGCTCTCCGTCGTCGCCTGGGACGACTCCGCGCTCTGCCGGGTCACCCGCCCCCGGCTCACCGCCCTGGTCCGCGACACCGCCGGCTTCGGCCGGCTCGCCGCGGAGGAGCTCCTCGCCCTCCTCGCCGGGGGTGCGCCGAGGTCCCGCGAGAGCGAGCGGCCCCGGCTGGAGCCCCGCGAGAGTACGGCGCCGCCGCCGGCCGCATACTGAAACCGACCCCTTCCTGGAGCGCCACCGTGACCACTCCCACCCCCACCTCCGCATTCCCCGCCCCCCGAGCCGGTGCGCCGGCCGACTCCGGCCCGACGGTCGCGATCGACATCGGCGGTACGAAGGTCGCCGGAGCGCTGGTGGACTCCGACGGCGCCATGACGGCCACCACCCGCCGCCCCACCCCGCGCGGCGCCGACGGGGACGCCGTGTTCGCCGCCGTCGCGGAGGTCATCGCGGAGCTCGCGCAGTCCCCGCTGTGGGACTCGGCCGTCCGGTGCGGGATCGGCAGCGCGGGCCCGGTGGACGCCGCGCTCGGCACGGTCAGCCCGGTCAACATCGGCGCCTGGCGGGGCTTCCCCGTCCAGGCCCGGGTCGAGGCCGAGCTCGCCCGGCACGGGGCACGGATCCCGACGGTGCTGGCCGGCGACGGGGTGGCGATGACCGCCGCCGAGCACTGGCTGGGCGCCGCCCGCGGGCACGCCAACGCGCTCTGCATGGTGGTCTCCACCGGCGTCGGCGGCGGACTCGTCCTGAACAACCAGCTGCACCCCGGCCCCACCGGGAACGCCGGTCACATCGGCCACATCAGCGTCGCCTTCGACGGGGAGCCCTGCGCGTGCGGAGGCCGCGGCTGCGTGGAGTCCATCGCCTCCGGCACCGCGATCGCGGCATGGGCCCTGGCCCAGGGGTGGGTCCCGGCCGGGGACGCCAGCGCGGCCGGGGTGGCCGCAGCCGCTGCCGCCGGCGATCCCGTCGCCCTGGCCGCCTTCGACCGCGCGGGGCGGGCCCTGGCCGCCGCCATCGCGGCCACCGCCACCCTCGTCGAGACCGACATCGCCGTCATCGGGGGCGGCGTCGCCGCCTGCGGGGACACCCTCTTCGGGCCGGTCCGCGCGCACCTGGCCTCGTACGCGACCCTGTCCTTCGTGCAGGACCTCCAGGTCGTCCCGGCGACGCTGGGCACCCACGCGGGCCTGATCGGGGCCGCCGCGGCGGCGACGATGCTGCTGCGGTCGTGAGTCCGTACTGCTTCAGGGCTTGACGGAGCGGTAGTAGCGGGCCGCGCCCTCGTGGAGTTGCAGGGGATCGGTGTAGATCGCCGTCCGCAGGTCCACGAGCTGCGCGGCGTGCACCTCGCGCCCGATCTTGTCCCGGCTGTCGATCACCGTGCGGGTGAACTGCTCGGTCAGCTCGGCGCCCGCGTCGTCCCGGGTCACCAGCAGGTTCGGCACCGCGACGGTGGACACGGCCGTGTTGCTGCGGGCCCGGGCGTAGGCGTCCGGGGGCATGACGGCCGCCCGGTAGTACCGCGCGGGGCTGCCGCTGGACTGGAGCGCCTCCACCAGGTCGCCGAGCTGCACGAGCCGGATCTCGAACCGCTCCGAGAGCTCCCGCACGGCGTTGGTGGGCAGCCCGCCCGACCAGAAGAAGGCGTCGATCCGGCCGGCCTCCAGCTCTTTGGGCACGGTGTCGATCCCGATGGCCACCGGGGTGATGTCGCGCACCGGGTCCAGCCCCGCCGCCCTGAGCATGCGCTCCGAGATCAGCCGCACCCCCGAGCCCTCCTGGCCGACGGCGACCCGCTTGCCCCGCAGGTCCCGGGTGGACTGGACCGGCGAACCGGCGGGCACCACCAGCTGGACGTAGTCGTCGTAGAGCCGGGCCAGACCGCGCAGCCGCTCCGCCCCGGGCTTCCGGTCGACCTGGTACTTGGCCACCGCGTCGGCCGTCGCCACCGTGAAGTCCGCCTCGCCCGCGGCCACCCGCTGCAGGTTCTGCTGCGAGCCCTCGCTCGTCTGCAGCCGGACGCGCAACCCGGGCTCGTCCTTGGCGAGCGCCTGCTCCAGCAGCAGGCCGTAGCGGTGGTAGACCCCGTTCTGGACGCCGGTGCTGAGGGTGATCCCACCCGTGAGCTCCGGGCGGCCGAAGGGCCGCAGCCACCAGACGAGGGCGCAGAGCACCGCCAGTACGGCCACCAGGGCCCGCAGGGCACGGCGCCTGCTGATCCGGGGCGGTACGAGAGGCATGGCCGCGATCCTGCCACCGACCAGCCCTCCTGTCACGGCCCGCCCTGCCCCGCGGACCCGCTCCGGCCCGCACCCGGCCCGGGCCGCCACGCCCGACCCTTACCCTTGCTGAGTGAGTACCGAGAGCGGCGAGGCGACTGTTGTGAAAACGTACGAGGTCCGGACGTACGGCTGTCAGATGAACGTGCACGACTCCGAGCGGCTGTCCGGCCTGCTGGAGGACGCCGGGTACGTCCGCGCGCCCCAGGGCTCAGACGGTGACGCCGACGTCGTCGTGTTCAACACCTGCGCCGTCCGCGAGAACGCCGACAACAAGCTCTACGGCAACCTCGGCCGGCTCGCGCCCATGAAGACCAAGCGCCCCGGCATGCAGATCGCCGTCGGCGGCTGCCTCGCCCAGAAGGACCGCGACACGATCGTGGACCGCGCCCCCTGGGTCGACGTGGTCTTCGGCACGCACAACATCGGCAAGCTGCCCGTCCTCCTGGAGCGCGCGCGCATCCAGGAAGAGGCGCAGATCGAGATCGCCGAATCGCTGGAGGCCTTCCCCTCCACGCTCCCGACCCGGCGCGAGTCCGCGTACGCCGCCTGGGTCTCGATCTCCGTCGGCTGCAACAACACCTGCACCTTCTGCATCGTCCCGGCGCTGCGCGGCAAGGAGGAGGACCGCCGTCCCGGCGACATCCTCGCCGAGGTCGAGGCGCTCGTCGCCGAGGGCGTCTCCGAGATCACCCTGCTCGGCCAGAACGTCAACGCCTACGGCTCCGACCTGGGCGACCGCGAGGCCTTCTCCAAGCTGCTGCGCGCCTGCGGAGCCATCGAGGGCCTGGAGCGGGTCCGCTTCACCTCCCCGCACCCGCGCGACTTCACCGACGACGTGATCGCGGCGATGGCCGAGACCCCCAACGTCATGCCGCAGCTGCACATGCCGATGCAGTCCGGATCGGACACGATCCTGAAGGCCATGCGCCGCTCGTACCGCCAGGAGCGCTTCCTCGGCATCATCGAGAAGGTCCGCGCCTCCATCCCGCACGCCGCGATCTCCACCGACATCATCGTCGGCTTCCCCGGCGAGACGGAGGAGGACTTCCAGCAGACCATGCACGCGGTCCGCGAGGCGCGCTTCGCGAACGCCTTCACCTTCCAGTACTCCAAGCGCCCCGGGACCCCGGCCGCCGACATGGAGGGGCAGATCCCCAAGGAGGTCGTCCAGGAGCGGTACATGCGCCTGGTCGCCCTCCAGGAGGAGATCTCCTGGGACGAGAACAAGAAGCAGGTCGGCCGGACCCTGGAGGTCATGGTCGCCGAGGGCGAAGGCCGCAAGGACGGAGCCACGCACCGGCTGTCCGGGCGGGCCCCCGACAACCGCCTGGTCCACTTCACGAAGCCGGACGAAGAGGTCCGCCCGGGCGACGTGGTGACGGTCGAGATCACCTACGCGGCCCCCCACCACCTCCTCGCGGAGGGGCCGACGGGGGCGGTACGGCTTACCCGTGCGGGCGACGCCTGGGAGAAGCGCAACGCGGCTCCGGCGCAGCCGAAGGGCGTCCTCCTCGGCATCCCGACCCTGGGCGTCCCGGCCCCCCTCCCGGCCGCGGTCTCGGGCTGCGCCAGCCCCGCCTCCTCTTAACGCGCCGCTCGCACCGCTGCGCGGGCTTCGCGGCGCTGCGCCTGACTCCGTCCGGCGGTGGCCGGTCGGGGCTGCCGCCACCGCCGTCCCGGCGCGGGGGCTGGTGGGCGCGTGCGGCTGGGGTCGGCCCTGCGGGGTGAGGTCCCCTACCCGCCCTTCGCCCGTTCCCCGGGGCTCCGCCCCGGACCCCGCGCCTCAAACGCCGGCGAGGCTGGATGTGGCTGACGCCAGCCAAAATCAGCCCCTCCGGCGTTTGAGGAGCGGGGGTCCGGGGGCTGGCCCCCGGGAACGGCGCCGCACGCGGCAACGGGGTCCGGACGGAGTCCGGGAAGCGTGCCGGCGCTGAGCGGATCGAGGCACGCGTCGAAGGCGAGGCGGCTACGCTGCGGATCATGCTCGTAGCCGCCGCCGTCTGCCCCGCCCCGCCGATGCTCCTCCCGGAGCTCGCCACGGGAGCCGCCGCCGAACTCGGCCCCGCCCGGACCGCGTGTTCCGACGCGCTGTCCGTGCTCGCCGCCTCCCGGCCCGATCTGCTCGTCGTGGTCGGAGCCAGCGATCCCGACCACCACGGTGCCTACCCCCAGGGCGCCCGCGGCACCTTCCGCGGATTCGGCGCCGGGGCCGACGTACGGCTGGGCGAGGGCGAGGAGGGGCCGCGGCTGCTGCCGACCCCGCTCGCCGTCGGCGCCTGGCTGCTCGGCCGGGCGGGCTGGGGCGCCGCGCCCCTGGAGGGTTTCGGGGTCGCCGGGCCGCTGGACACCGGGCGGTGTCTGGAGGCCGGCCGGGAACTCGCCGCGCGCGAGGCCCGGGTCGCCCTGCTCGTCATGGGTGACGGCAGCGCCTGCCGCTCCCTCAAGGCCCCCGGCTACCTGGACGAACGCGCCGCCGCCTTCGACACCGAGGCGGCCCGCGCGCTCGGCGCCGCCGACCTGCCCGCCCTGGCCGCCCTCGACGCGGAGCTCGCCGCCGAGCTCCAGGCGGCCGGACGGGCCCCCTGGCAGGTGCTCGCCGGCGCCGCCGAGGGCGCGGGGCTGGAGGGGCGCCTGCTGTACGAGGACGCCCCGTACGGGGTCGGGTACTTCGTCGCCGCCTGGTCGTAGCCGGAGCGGCGGCCGGACCGCACGCAGAAGGGGCGCGGCACCGAGT
>NZ_JBHXKA010000037.1:0-65091 GCF_042722885.1 Streptomyces sp. NPDC058401 | reverse complement strand
GAGTTCCCCGCCTCAAAACCCGGAGGGGCTGGATTTCGCTGGCGTCAGCCATATCCGGCGTTTGAGGCGGGGAACTCCGCCCGCGCAGCGGCGAGGGGGTGGAGGGCCGGGAAACGTGGCGGGGCACGTACCATGGCGGCATGTCCTTCCTCCGCCGCCACCGCGCCGCCACACCCGCCGGCCCGGACTTCGACGTCCTGGCCATGGACCCGGGGGACTGGCCGGGCAACCTCGGGGCCGGGCTGCTGCCCGCGCCCGACGGCAGCTGCCAGGGTGTCTTCCTCCGCTACGACCTGTTCGGCGGCCGCGGCCCCGCGATGATCATCGGAAACCTCCCCGAGGGTTCCCCCGCGCGCGAGCTCTCCGAGGGCCAGGTCCCCTTCGAGGTCGCGCAGCTCCTCGACGCCCTCGAGAACGACGAGGACGTCGAGGTCACCGGTGCCGAGGACTGCCCCGTCATGCAGGGCGACAACCTCCTCATCGTCCGGAAGATCAAGCTCTCCGAGACCCGGATCAGCTGCGTGCAGTTCGACCGCAGCGACAACGTGCTGGTCACCATCGCGAGCTGGGACCGTCCGATCACGGACGACCTCTACGCGCTGCTGAAGCCGCTCCCGGCCGAGCTCTTCCAGCAGGGCTAGTCCGGGTGGGCCTGCCCCGACCGGGTCACGTGCCGTCCGCGATGTCGTTGGCGGCCACGTAGCCGAAGGTCATCGCGGGACCGATCGTCGACCCGGCCCCCGCGTAGCTGTGCCCCATCACGGCCGCACTCGCGTTGCCCGCCGCCCACAGGCCCCGGATCACCGATCCGTCGGCGCGCAGCGCGCGGGCCCGCGCGTCCGTGACGATGCCGCCCTTCGTGCCCAGGTCACCCGGCACGATCTTGAAGGCGTAGAACGGCGGCGCCCAGATCGGGGCCAGGCAGGAGTTCGGGGTGACACCCGGGTCCGTGTAGTAGTGGTCGTACGCGGTGTCGCCCCGGTGGAAGTCGGGGTCGGTGCCGCTCCACGCCTGCGCGTTGAAGCGGTTGAGGGTCGAGCGCAGCGCCGCCGCGGGCACCCCGATCTGGTTGGCGAGGGCGTCCCAGGTCCACGCCTTCTTCGCCGCGCCCGCCTGGTACCAGGAGTCGGGGAAGACGAACGTCGGCAGGATGTCCTTGAACAGGTACTTGTTGCGGTAGTTCTGATCGACGATCAGCCAGGCCGGGATGTGCGAACCGGTCGCACCCCGGTCCTTCTCGTACATCACGTGCACCACATCGCTGTACGGGGCGGCCTCGTTGACGAAGCGCGCGCCCTTCGCGTTGACCATCAGGCCGCCGGGCAGGGTCCGTTCGGCCAGACAGAAGTACGGCTCGTTCGGGAGCGGGATGGAGGGACCCCACCAGGCGTCTTCCATCAACGCCAGCGCCGCACCGGCCCGTTGGCCCGCCTTGATCCCGTCGCCGGTGTTCTCCTTCGCGCCGACCGACCACTGGGTGCCGATCGGCTGCTGCTGGTACTGGGTCCGCATCTCCGCGTTGTGCTCGAAGCCGCCCGAGCCGATGACCACGCCCTTGCGGGCCCGCACCACGCCCCGTACGCCCTCCTTCTCCACCACCACGCCGGTGACGGCGCCGCCCTCCTGGACCAGGTCGACGAGCGGGCTGTTCAGCCACACCGGGACCCCGGCCCGGATCAGACCGGCCCGCAGGCCGGTCGCCAGGGCCTGGCCCATGGTCAGCGGCTTCTGCCCGCACAGCGCGGCCGCCGTACCGCGCGCCAGGCATTCGGTGGACACCGCGAGCCCCTTGGCGCTCACGGCGGCGAGGTTGAGCCACTTGTAGTCCTGGCTGAACACCACCATTCCGGCCGGCACGGGCATGTACGCCGGGTTCAGGTGGGCCAGTTCGGCGCCGAGTATGTTCCCGTCGATCTGGTCCGGCTCGATGGAGCGGCCGTTCGGGAGCCCGCCGGGGAGGTTCGGGTAGTAGTCGCTGTAGCCGTCCATGAAGCGGAAGCGCAGCGGGCTGTTGGCCATCACGAAGTCCAGCATCCGGGGCCCGTTGGCGAGGAAGGCCGCCTGCCGGTCCGCGGAGGAGCCGTTGCCGACCACGGCGGACAGGTACTGCGCCGCCTTCGCCGGGGTGTCGGGCACGCCGGCGCCCAGGATCACCGAGTTGTTGGGCAGCCAGATCCCGGCGCCGGACCGGGCGGCCGAGCCGCCGAAGGTCGGGGCCTTCTCGACCACGAGCACGCTCAGGCCCCGCTTGGCCGCGGTGAGCGCGGCGGTCATTCCGGAGGCCCCGGAGCCGACCACGACGACGTCGTACTCGCCGAGCGACGGTCCGTCCGCCGGGCCGGCGGCGTACGCGGCGGCGGACGGCAGCACGGTGGCGGCGAGCGCCCCGGCGCCGGCGCCGGCGAGGACCGCCCGGCGGGAGGGGCGGGCGGAACCCGGTTCGGAACTCGGTTCGGAACCCGGTTCGGAACTCGGTACGGAACTCGCTGCGGAGGCGGTTCTCGCGGTCATGGGCAGGCTCCAGCGGAGAGGGGGAGGGGGAGGCGGATCCAGCATTCTGATGCTGAGTCAGAAAAGGTCTTCGGGGGATCATGTGAAGTCAAGGCATACGCGCCGGTTGCCCTGCCCGCCCGGCAGCGTCCCGGACACGAGAAATCCCGTGGCACGCACACCCGGTGTGCACGCCACGGGATCGAGGAGTCCCGGTCGCCGCCCGGCGGGAACCCCGCCCGGTCCCCGGCCCCGCCTCAGCCGGTCCGGCTCTCCTCGGCCCGGACCAGGGGTTCGCGCAGCAGGGGTTCGCGGTTCAGGACGGCCCGCTCCCGCTCGGTCAGCGCGGGCCCGTTGAGCAGCGGCCGCCGCAGACCACGGGCCGCGGCGAACAGCACGGCGGGGTGTCCCAGTACGGAGGCGGGCTTCTTCATGGTCATCACCTCCGTCAGCGCCTTGACCACGACGAAGTTGCCGATCGCGGTGTGGCTCAGCCGGTGTACGTACCGGGCCGCAAGCCGGTCGCCCAGGCCGGGGGCCTTGCCGACGGCGCCCGGGTAGAACCGGTCCTGCCCCACGGCCAGCAGCCAGGCCGCCGCGGCCGGCCGTGCGATGGCCTTCTGGGCCCGGGCGGCGAACTTCGGCGCGGTCACGGGAGTCTTCACGGCCGTGTCGCGCAGAGCGACGGCGCCCTGCGCGGCCGCAGACATGCCGTGGCCGTAGACCGGGTTCAGGCTGGTGGCGGCGTCTCCGAGGACGACGAGCCCGGCGGGCATCGCGGCCTTCTCGAACCGCCGCTGCCGATTGGCGGTCCGCCCGTAGACCTGTACCTCGCTGATCGGTTCCGCGCGGGCCAGGAACTCGGCGACCAGCGGATGGCGCGCGCCCCGGGCGTACTCCTCGAAGAGCGCCTCGTCGGAGGTGGGCTCGCCGCCACGGGTGCCGGAGAGGCTGACGTGCCACTGGCCGTCCTCGATGGGGACGATGGAGGCGATCCGGCCCGGCCGCCCCTGCCGCGGATCCGCCTGGATGTGGATCACCGGCCAGTCCTGCCCGGTGCCTTCCGGAGCGCGGTAGCGGCGGCTGGCGTAGCGCACGCCGGCGTCCACGACGGTCTCGTCGACCGTGGGTCCGCCGATCCGCGCGAGCCACTCCAGGATCTTCGAGCCGCGGCCGCTGGCGTCGACGACGAGGTCGGCTTCGACCGTGCTCTCCTCGCCGTCCTCGCCGCGGACGACCACACCGGTCACCTTCGCGGCGTCGCCCACCAGGGAGACCACCGTCGCGCCCGTGCGCACGCGGACGTTCGGTATTTCCAGGACGGCCGTGCGCACGCCCCAGTCGACGAGGTCGCGGCCGGCCCCGATCAGGTAGTGCGTCTCGGTCCACCGCCGGAACCAGCCCGCCGGTGCCAGGGAGACCATCCCGGTGGGGATCGGTATGCGGTGCGCGCCGGCCTTGAGCCAGCGGTCCGTCGTGCCGGGGAGCAGCGACTCGATGGCGTCGGCGCCCCCCGCCCACAGCATGTGGGCGTGGGCCGCCTGGGGAAGTCTTGACCGGGGCACCGGGGATTCGGGGAGCATTCGCTCGCGCTCGAGCACGAGCACCTCGGAGACGTGCGGCGCGAGGGCGGCGGCCGCGAGGGTGCCGCCCAGACTCCCCCCGAGGATGACGACGCGGGTCTTGCCGGTTGGGGTCTGGGTCATCGTGTGCTGCTCTCTAGGACGGCGGCTTCGCGCGTGGCTCGGACGATGGGGGACTTGGAAAGGGCCCGGGACAGGAGTACGAGGCCGGCGGCGTTGACGGCGGAGGAGAGGAGGGGGCCGTCGCCGGACTGCCCGTCGGGCAGGGCCGCGTGGTCGCCGGCCCTGCGGGCCCATAAGACGACGGCGTGGGCCAGGGCCGCGGCGTCCGCGATGACGGCCGCGTCCGCATCGGTGCGGGCGGTCTTGCGGGCTTCGGCGAGGGAAAGGGCATGCACGTCGGGGTCCAGGTAGGGATGCACGGCGAGGATCCCGTCGTAGATGTCGGACTCGAGCCGGCACACCCGCACGTCGATCGGGGTCCGCAGCAGGCCGGCCGGAGCGATGCCGTGCGGGGTGGCGCCCCGCAGCTCCTTCCACGCGGGCTGCAGCTGGTAGTACCGGCGCCACGGGCCCACCAGGTTCACGAGCTGCTGGGACAGCAGGGGCAGGACGAAGCCGATGCCGATGAGGAGCGCGGCGAGGGCCGCGACCGACGGAGCGACGGGCCAGCTCAGCCGGTCCAGGTCGTGGCCGCCCCAGCGGGCGCCGATCGCGGTGAACTTCAGGGCGTCGAAGGCCAGGTTGAGGACGTAGCCGATGACGATCAGGACGAGCCCGGCGCGCAGCGGCCCGCGGACCACCCGTGCCCAGCGGGTGCAGAGCACGGTCATCGCGACCGAGGCCGTGGTGTGTGCGACCAGGTAGAGCAGGATCATCTCGCGCAGGTACGGGGTGTTCGCGTAGTACGTGTCGAGGTCGACCAGCCGCTCGACGGGGGCGTCCCCCAGGGCGAACAGCCCGATGATCACGGCGATCACCACGAGCGTGGCCCCGTTGCAGCGGCGGGACCAGCCGGTCGCGTGCGCGGCCTCGGCGGGTCCGCTGCTCCAGCGGATGATGAGGACCAGGTTGGAGCCCGAGAACGCGGTCAGGAGGGTGTAGACGACCGGGGCGGCCGCGTTCGGGACGCCGCTGATCCGGTTGATCGCCGCGACGGAGGGAACGGCGGCGAGGGCGAACACGCCGGCCGCCGTGAAGAGCAGCGCGCAGACGGACCTCAGCAGATCGTCCTTGGGGTTGTGCCACAGGGCGGGCAGCTTCAGACAGCCGGCGAGCAGCAGGACCGCGCCCGCCGCGTAGAACACGGCGCCGTTGGGATCGTTCATGAAGCGACCTGCTCCACGAGGCGGGTCCTGCTCACTGCGCGGCCGCGAAGTCGGGGCGAAGGGCGCCGTACTGGCGGGATATGCGGGCGATCCCCCGGGTTCCGGTGCCGAGCAGGGCGCCGAGGGCGGCGGTGCCCGTCTCCTGGGGCTCCTCACCCGTCCCGGCGGCCGATTCCTTGGCCCTGATGGCGAGGGCGATCATCGTGGCCGCGGCCAGGGCCCACGCGTCCTCGGGGCTGGCCCCGTCGTCGAGGGCCCGGTCGCGGCGTGCCGTCATGGTCCGCAGGTCGCAGTACGGGGCGAGGGCCAGCAGGTCGTCGTGGATGTCCGTCTCGCGGTCGAAGAGCCGGGACCCGAGGGGCTCCCACCAGGTGGTGGTCGCGGGCAGTCCCATCAGCGTACGGAGCCTGCGCCACAGGGGGCCCATCCACCGGTAGGTCTGCCAGGCCTCCCACGCCGTGGCCGCGCGCCGGCCCTGCGGCAGCAGGAAGCCCGTCGTGGTCAGTACGGCGCCCAGGCCCGCCAGCGGCGGGGCGACATCTGTGCTGAGGAAGTCCAGGTCGCCGCCCGCCCAACGGGCGATGACGGCGACGGCCTTGGCCACGCCGAAGCTCGTGCTGAAGGTGAAGCCGGCGACGAGCGTCAGCAGCCCGGCCCGCAGCCACCCGTCCACCACGCGCGACCAGCGCCAGCACATCACCGGCACGACCACGCCGACCACGATGTGCCAGGTGAGGTAGACGACGACCATCTCGCGGATCCACGGCGTGGACGCGTAGTGGGTGTCCAGGTCCCGGAGCCGCTCCACCGGCGCCTCGCCCAGGGCGAAGCAGCCCACGAGCAGCAGGATGACCCCGCCGCAGGCGCCGAACCACCGCCGCACCTGGCGCTGGACGCCCTCGCCGTAGCCCTCGCGCCAGTACACGAGCAGCACGATGCAGAACGTGTTGAACACGCTGAGGATCGCGTAGACCAGCGGGGCCGAGACGTTCGGCACGCCCACCCACCGGTTGACGACGGCGATGGTCGGGGGCGCGGCGAGTGCGAATCCGGCACCGGACATGACGAGCAGCCCGGCGACGGCCCTGACCATGGGATCGCGCCACCGCCGGAGGAATCCGGGGAGCTTGGAGACGAAGGCGATGCCGAGGGCCACCGCCGGGACGTAGTAGTCCGGACCGCTCATCAGCCGTCGCCGAGGGTGGCCTGGATCCTGGCGGCAGGTCCTTCGAGGACCCGGTGCGCCGGGTCGAATTCGACCAGGTGGCGAAAGCGCCGGCCGAGCATCCGGCCGTACAGTTCGGCCTCCGCCTCGTCGCCGGCGAAGGCGTGGGTCCGCGCGGCGACCAGGCGCACGGCTTCGTCGAGTTCCCCGGGGCTCAGGACGTCGTCGCCGAGCAGGCGGGTGGCGACCTGCGCTCCCAGCGCGTGGGTGCCGTGGTGGCCGCGGACCATGTGCCAGATCTCGTGGCCCAGGATGACGAGGGCGTGGAAGGGGCTGGTGCTCTTGGCGACGACGATGACGTCCTCGGTCTCACGGTCCAGCCAGAGCCCCGAAACGGGGCCGATGCCCTGCGGGAAGTCCCGGCGCATGATGCGTACGGGGCGTGCGGGATCGCCGCGGTACTCGGTGAGGTACCCGGCGATGCGGGCGATGAGCTCGTCGACGTCACTGGGCGCGGGCCGGCCGAGACCGGCGTACAGCTCGTCGCACAGCCGGACCATCTCTTCTTCCAGCTGCTGGCCGCGCCGCCGGTTCCTCACGATCCCCACCCCTGACTCCTCCCCTGTACCCGGTCACGCGAATTTAGGCTGGTCCTCGACGATGAGGTTCAGCAGGTCCTGCATCGCCGCCAGGGTTTCCGGGGCGCCCCGGAACGCCACCGAGCGCAGCTGGAAACGTTCCTTCAGCTCACGCAGCCCGGTGAGCTGCCGGGCCTGCTCGTACGCGAGCTTCTCCTCCAGGGCGCGGCCCAGCGCCTGGGACGGCGTCGCGGTCAGGAAGCCGCGGGGCACCCGGAAGAGGTCTTCGATCCGCGCGGCGAGTTCCAGACTGGGCACCTTGCGGCCCTTGAGGAGTTCACCGACCCACTGGGGGGTGACGTCCGCGCCGTAGGCGATCTCCGCCTGAGAGTACGGGACGCCGTCCGCACGCAGCCGGGTCGCACGGAGGAACGCCAGCCGCTGGGCCACCTGCTGCTGGAACTCGGTCTCGGGCATCCGGCGCCGCGCCAGCCCCGCGCGTACGACGGCCGGCGACAGGCCCGTACTCAGGGACAGCGGGACCGGGTCGAGGACCGCTCTCCGGTCCAGGTCGGCTTCCGCGATCAGCTCTTCCAGGAGACGCAGACTCTTCAGGTGAGGATCACCCTGGTCCATCACGCAATTCTCCTGGCGGGTCGGCGGCGGTGCGGCGGCCGCAGGACGGCGCCGTTGCCGGCGAAGCCACTAGACCAGAGCGACGATCGATTCCACAACTGAAACGATCGTCGACTTCACCAGGGTAAGCCTCACGGACCGGGCCATCCAAGGGGACGAGCCCCCCGGAGCGACGAACCGTCCGGAAACGGGAGTTCCCCCCGTCCGGTCCGGAGCCCGGGCATGCCGAAGTCCCGCGGCAGGGTCGGCGCGGGACTTCGGGACTGCTGCGTGCCGGTGGGGATCAGCGGGTGCCGACCGCCGCGCGGACGGCACGGCGGGCCATGCCCGCGTCGTCGTGCAGACGGCGCAGCAGCAGGCGCTGCTCCTCGCCCGAGGACTGGGCGCCTGCCGGCAGGGCGTGGGTCGGGGTGGTCGCCAGCATGGAGCGCTGCACGGCCGTCTCCGACATCCGGATCTCCCGGGTCAGCACCAGCATCAGGTTGACCAGGAACGCGTCCCGTGCGGCCGGTCCGGCAGCCTGCGCCAGGCGGCTGATCTGGGCCCGTGCGGCCGGGGCGTCGCCCAGTACGGTCCACAGGGTGGCGAGGTCGTAGCCCGGCCGGTACCAGCCCGCGTGCTCCCAGTCGAGGAGCACGGGACCCGTCGGGGACAGCAGCAGGTTCGACAGCAGCGCGTCGCCGTGGTTGAACTGCCAGGGGTTGCCCGACATCTTCACGCCGTGCAGCAGCTTCTGCAGATCGCCGAAGTCACGGTCGGTCAGCAGGCCCAGCTGGTAGTCCCGGGCGATCCGCCGGTCGTAGTCCAGCGGCCGTCCGAACAGCTCGTCGGCGGGCTGCCAGCCGTTCACCTGGCGCACCGCGCCGAGCGCGGCCCGCAGGTCGGCCCGCGGCGGGGCCTCCACCGGATGCCGCTGGAGCGCGGCGACCCGGCCGGCCATCCGCTCGATGACCAGTACGCAGTTCTCGGGGTCGGCGGCGATCAGCCGCGGCACCCGGACCTGCGGGCGGTGCCGGACGAACGTCCGGTACGTCGCTATTTCGTGGCGGTACCGCTCGCGCCACTCGGGCGAGTGATCCAGTAAAACCTTCGCGACGGCCGTCATCCGTCCGGTGGTTCCCACCAGCAGGACCGACCGGCCGCTGCGGCGCAGTACTTGCACCGGCGCGAACTCCGGACAGATGCGCTGCACCGAGGCGAGCGCGGTGCGCAACTGCGCCCCCTGCGGGCCCGAGAGGTCGATTCGCCCGCTGAGCGGCTGAGATCCGGTACCCGGCATCCGCCGTGCTCGTACGGCGCCCTGCGCCGGGGCCGCGGGGCGGCCGGGTTCGAGGTAGGGGCCGCCGCCCGCGGGGAGCGTGCGGTGCGGCCGGACCGGGGCGGACACGGAGGACGTGGCTACGTACATGGCGTTACGGATCCCTTCGTGCGCCGACGAGTTGCGTACGCCGCCCCGCCGGATCCCGTGCATCACCCTGGGGAGTTCCGCCGGTGACCGGGTCGGGGAGGCGCATTCCTACCTGACACCCCGGCGTGGGTGGCGGACCACATTGCGTGCCCTGGCGAACCCTGGCGAATAGTCGCTCGGCATCTGACGGGGGGCTACTGTCAACTCAGCCGAGAACCTGGGGGCTTGACGTGAGCAAAGGTCCAAACACCCGTCTGAACGACCTGTTCGGCCTGGCCGGCTGGTCCAAGGGCGAACTGGCGAGGATGGTCAACCGGCAGGCGGCCTCGATGGGTCACCACCAGCTGGCCACCGACACCTCGCGGGTGCGGCGCTGGATCGACATGGGGGAGACCCCGCGCGAACCGGTGCCCACGGTACTGGCAGCACTGTTCACCGAGCGGCTCGGTCGTGTCGTGACCATCGAGGACCTCGGGTTCGTACGACAACGGCGCACCGCCAAACAGCAGTCGGACGGGGAGCAGGAGAACCCCGACGGAATGCCCTGGGCGCCCGAACGCACAGCCGCGGTCCTCACCGAATTCACGGGAATGGACCTCATGCTCAACCGTCGCGGTCTGATGAGCGCGGGTGCCGTGCTCACCGCCGGCTCCGCCATCGGCAACGCCATGCACGACTGGCTCCACACCGACCCCGCCCGCGCGAAGGAGGTACAGCGACACGGCGACTCCTTCCAGGCCGACTCCGCGGGCTACGACCGCTACGAGGCCGCGCCCATCGGCTCCCAGGAGATCGAGGCGCTGGAGCGCTCGGTGGACGTCTTCCGCGCCTGGGACGCCTCCAGAGGCGGCGGCCTCCAGCGCAAGGCCGTGGTCGGGCAGCTCAACGAGGTGGGCGGGATGCTCGCGTACCACCACCCCGACCACCTCCAGCGCAGGCTGTGGGGGGTCGCCGCCAACCTGGCGGTCCTGGCGGGCTGGATGTCCCACGACGTGGGCCTGGAGCCCACGGCGCAGAAGTACTTCGTCATCGCCGCGCACGCGGCCCGCGAGGGCGGCGACCGGCCGCGCGCGGGCGAGGCGCTCTCCCGCGCGGCCCGCCAGATGGTGCACCTGGGCAAGCCGAACGAGGCCCTCGACCTGATGAAGCTGGCGCAGTCCGGCTCGGGCGAGCAGACCCTGCCCCGGACCCGCGCCATGCTCCACACCATCGAGGCCTGGGCGCAGGCCGCGCTCGGCAAGGGGCAGGCCATGCGCCGCACCCTGGGCGAGGCCGAGGACCTGTTCGTGTCCACCTCGGGGGACGTGCCGCCGCCGTCCTGGATGCAGCACTTCGACGAGGCCGATCTGCACGGCATGCAGGCGCTCGCCTTCCGCACCCTCGCCGACCACGACCCCTCGGCGGCGACCATCGCGCAGCAGCACGCCAAGGAGGCCCTGCGGCTGCGGGCCGACGGCCACCAGCGCTCGAAGATCTTCGACTACATCTCGATGGCCTCCGCCTGCTTCATCGCCGACGACCCGGAACAGGCCGACCGCTACGCCCGGTTGGCGCTGGTCTCGATGAACGAGACCTCCTCGCACCGGACGTGGGACCGGCTGCGCGAGATGTACCGGCTCAGCGGCCACTACTCCGGATTCGCCGGCATCGAGGAGCTCCGCGAGGAGATCAAGCTGGCCCTCCCGAACAGCCCCGTGGCGCGGTCGGTCTGAGTACGGTGGCCGCCCGGGCCGGACGAAGAGAAAGGCCGCGCCTTCCGGCGCGGCCCTGAGTCCCGCGAACCGCCCGCCGCCCGCTAGGAGCCGATCCGGGCCACCAGCACGCAGGCGTCGTCCTCGCGCTCCCCCTCGCCGAACTCCCCGATCACCAGGCGCACACAGTCCTGGGCGGACCGGGCGGCGGAGAAGTGCGGTGCCAGCGCCAGCAGTCGGTCGGTCCCGTCGGCCTTGCTGAACTCGATGCTGCGCGGAGTCAGTCCGTCGGTGTGCAGGACGAGTACGTCGCCCACCTCCAGCCGCTCCTCGGCCTGGCCGTACGTGGCTCCGGAGGTCGCTCCCAGCAGGACGCCCTCGGGCGGAAGCAGGGAACGGCCCTGGCCGCGCCGGAACAGGAGCGGGGCGGGGTGGCCGGCCTGCGCCCAGGACAGCACCCGGCGCGCGGGATCGTAGCGGCAGCACACCGCGGACCCGAGCGCGGGCTGTACGGAGGTCTCCAGGAGCTGGTTCAGCCAGCCCATCAGCGGGCCCGGCTCGATGCCCGCCATGGCCATCCCGCGCAGGGCGCCGAGCATCATCGCCATGCCGGAGGTCGCGGTCACCCCGTGCCCGGTGAGGTCACCCACCGTCAGCATCGAATCCCCGTGCGGGAGTTCGAGCGCGTCGTACCAGTCTCCGCCGATCAGTGCGCTGGTCGCGGAGGGCAGGTAGTGCGCCGCGACGTCCAGCGCCCCGGTGTTGTCGTGCGGGAACCGCAGGGAGCCGCGCCACGGGGGGAGCACGGCCTCCTGCAGCTCGACCGCCAGCCGGCGCTCGGTCTGCGCGATCTCCTGCCGGCGCTGCAGCGAGTCCCTGGACTCGCGCACCGCCCGCTGGCTCCGGCGCAGTTCACTCACGTCGCGCAGCACGGCCCACATGGAGGCCGTGCAACCGTCGGAGTCGAGTACCGGCTCGCCCCTCATGTGCAGCGTCCGGACCCGGCCGTCGGCCCGGACGATGCGGAACTCGCCGTCTATCGGCTTGCCGTCCACCAGGCAGGCCGTCACCATCGCGGTCAGCAGCGGCTGGTCCTCGGAGAACAGGGTGGAGCCCAGTTCGTCGAGGGGCAGCGCGCCGGCCTCGGGGGAGCGGCCGAAGATCTGGAAGAGTTCCTCGGACCAACTGACTTCGTCCGTCAGCAGGTTCCACTCGGCACTGCCGACCCTGGTCTGCTGGGCCTCGGCCCCCGTCTCGGGGGCGGCCTGCGGCAGCGCGGCCGACTCGGGCGCGGTGGGCGGCAGTCCCTCCTTGAGCTGGCCCAAGTGCGCACGGAGGTCGTCGAGGTGGTGGACCGCGAGATCGCACAGCGCGCGCTGCCAGCGGCCCTGCGCATCGTCGTCGTCGACCACGGTGTCACGGCGGACGGCGTCGACTTCTCCTCGCAGCTGTCGGGTCTGCGAGATCAGCGCGTCCACCGACCCTGGCTCGGGGGGTTGCGCGGGGCGATCCGCGTACAGGTGGGACGGCATCTGAACTCCGATACAGGCGCGGCACGGCCAAGTCTGAGGAGGACCGGTTCTGAAGGAAGGGCCGGTAACGACTGTGGCACAGCCCGCGACGGGCTGTAAGGCGTTTGGCAACATCCGGGGCAGACTTGTCTCGGGCATATGCCCGAGGCCTTCCGGTCCCACGGGACCGTGCGAACGAATCCGGTCAGTCCTTGTCGAAGGGCCGGCGGGGACCGCCGCCGGCCCTTGTCGTTCCCGGGGCGTACCGGGGCTGGCCCGAAGGGTGCGGTGCGCCGCAGCCGTGGTCCCCGCCCCTGCCGCCCGCGGCCGGAAACCGGCCCTGCGGACGAGGGGGATCGATCGTACGGCCGAGGTGTACGAGGCCCGTCCGCTGCCGCATCGACCCAGGGCGACGCAGGATCCGGATCAACACGGCAGGGCCGTAGCCCCCCGAACGGAGGACCCCGCGCTCCGTTTGCCGCCGTCCGTCCTGGTCGCAGCCGCGCGTGACGGCTCGTCCGGTGTTCCGCCCGGGATGTGATCCAGACTTCCCCCCGTACCGCCGAATGGCTACTCTACGTGCCGGTAACGAGCCGGGGGAGGCCCGCCGAGGCGGGCCCGCGCGCAGGGTTGGGGACACAACGACATGACCGGGCAGAGCCATGCGCCGACCGACGGGCAGAGCCGTGTGCCGACCGACGGGCCGAGCCATGCGCCGACCCAAGGGCCGAGCCGGCGGTCCTTCCTCACCTACCTGATCGCCGCGCCGACCCTCGCCCTCGTCACGCGCACCGGAGCCGACCTCCTCGCCCCGCAGCCCGCGCACGCCGTGGTCCCGACCCTGCCCGCCCCCGCCGACCTGGTGGACCTCGGCGACCTGTTCATCCTGGCCGGCGCCGCCACCTCGGCCCTGCTGGCGCTCGTCGTGGAGGCCGACGGAAGCATCCGCTTCAGGCTGCCTCGCGAGGAGGTCGGCCAGGGCCTCACCACCGCCGTGGCCATGCTCGTCGCCGAGGAACTGGACGCCCCGCTGGCCGCCGTACGGGTCGAACTGGACGACGCGCGCCCCGAGCTGCTCTTCAACCAGCTCACCGGATCCTCCAACTCCATCCGCTCCCTCTACGGTCCGGTCCGCCAGTGCGCCGCCACCGCCCGGGCCCGGCTGGTCGCGGCCGCCGCCGTGCGCTGGAGCCTCCCGGCCTCGGCCCTGACCACGGCGAACGGCGCCGTCCGGGCCCCCGACGGCCGCACCGCGGGCTACGGCTCCCTCGCCGCGGCCGCCGCCGATCCCGCCCTGATCGTCCTCGGCGCCACCCCCAAGCCGGCGGCGAAGCACGCCCTGGTCGGCAAACCCACGAGCCGGATCGACGCCCGCGCCATGGTCACCGGGGCCCAGCGCTACACCCTCGACCTGGACGTGCCCGGGGCCAAGCCCTGCGTGGTGCGCCGCCCGCCCACGCTCGGCGGCAGCGTCCGCTCCGTCGCCAACCTCGCAGCCGTCCGGGCCATGCCCGGCGTCCTGCACGTGGTCACCGTCGCCACCGGGGTCGCCGTCGTCGCCGAGACCTTCGGGCAGGCCCTCGACGCCAAGGCCGCCCTCCAGGTCACCTGGGGCCCGGGCCCGGCCGACCAGCTCTCGGACGCGGCCGTCCGTACGAAGCTGCGCGCCGCCACCCCGCCACTGCTCGTGCCGCCGCTGCTCACCGCGCACGTGGACGCCGAGTTCGACTTCGCCTTCGTCAGCCACGCCCCGATGGAGACCAACTCGGCCGTCGCCGACGTGCGCGAGGACCGGGCGGAGATCTGGTCCGGGCTCAAGTCGCCGATCGTGGCCCGCGAAACGATCGCCGCCGACCTGGGCCTGCCCCTCGACAAGGTCACCGTCCACGTGGTGCAGGCGGGCGGCTCCTTCGGCCGCCGGCTGTTCTTCGACGCCGCCCTGGAGGCGGCCCGGATCTCCAAGGCCTGCCGCCGCCCGGTCCGGCTGATGTGGACCCGGGTGGACGACACCCGGCACGGCCGGATGCGCCCGGCCACCCACCACAAGATCCGGGCGACGCACCTGCTGGGCGAGGTGCTCAGCTTCGAGCACCGCGTCGCCGCCGCGGAGACCGACTTCCGGCACGGCCTCGGCGAGATCATCACCGCCACCGCCGCGAGCCTCCCGCTGGGCATCGGCAACGCCACCCTCGCCCAGACCCTGTTCCTCACCACGATCAAGTCCCCGTACCACTTCGGGCTGACCACCCAGGCGCTCACCGAGGTCCCGACCGGAGTCCCCACCGGGTCCTGGCGCTCGGTGTACTCGGCCAACACCCGGGGGGCCGAGGAGATCGTGGTGGACGAGCTGGCCGCCGCCACGGGCCGGGACCCGTACCAGTTCCGCCGGACCTTCCTGAAGACGGCCGCCCAGCGCGCCGTGCTCGACAAGGCGGCCACCGAAGGGGGCTGGGGCCGGGCCATGCCCGCCGGGTGCGCCCAGGGCATCGCCTTCCACGAGGAGTACAAGTCCCGGACGGCCTGCCTCGTCGAGATCGACACCAGGGATCCGGAGCACGTACGCGTCACGAAGGCGGTCATCGCCGTCGACGTGGGCCTGCCCGTCAACCCGCGCGGTCTGGAGGCCCAGATGATCGGCGGCCTGACCGACGCGATCTCCACCACGCTGAAGGCGGGCCTGCACCTGGACAAGGGGCTTCCGCTGGAAGGCAGTTACAGCCAGTTCCACTGGGCGCAGCAGCGCGACACCCCGAAGGACGTACGGGTCTTCGTGCTCCCGGCGACCGGAACCGAGCCCGGCGGGGCCGGCGAGCTGGGCCTGCCCGCCGCCGTGGGAGCCATCGCCAACGCCTACGCCCGGGCCACCGGCACCAAGCCGCGCAGCTTCCCCCTCGACTTCGACGTCGACTTCACCCCCTACCCGCGCTAGCCAGCCAGGAGCCGAGCCGTGCCCTCGCACACCTTCACCGTCAACGGGCAGAGCGTCACCGTGGACGCGCCCGACGATCTGCCCCTGCTGTGGGTGCTCCGCGACATGCTGAACGTGCGCGGCCCCAAATACGGCTGCGGAGTGGACGTCTGCAAGGCCTGCACCAGCCACCTCGACGGGGTGGACGTCCGCCCGTGCGTGGTGCCGGTGTCGGCGTGCGCGGGGAAGGCGGTGACGACGATCGAGGGACTGGCCGACGGCGAGGACCTGCACCCGGTGCAGGAGGCCTGGCTCGAACAGGACGTGGCCCAGTGCGGCTTCTGCCAGCCCGGCCAGATCATGGCGGCCGTCGCCCTGCTGAAGCGGACGAGCACGCCCACGGACGAGGACATCGACGCGATCGCCAACATCTGCCGTTGTGGAACGTACTTCCGGATCCGGGAGGCGATCCGCAGCGCGGCGGCGAAGATGTAGGCGGTTCACCCCATGACACAGGGGCTATATCGGGCAAATCCGTAGGTTTCTAGCCGATCATGCCTCAATGAGGCGTATCAATGCGAAACGTGTGCTGGTCGGCGAACCGCTCGACACCGCGCGCCTGGGCGAGACCCTGCTGCCCAAACGGCTCGCGCTCCCGATCTTCTGCAGCGACCCGCTCTCCTCCGTGGCCTACGCCACCGAGGAGATCCTGCTGATCCTCGCCCTCGGCGGGGTCGCGCTGCTCCACCTCGCCTGGTACGCGGCCGCGGCCATCGTGTTCCTGCTCGTGGTCGTCGTCGCCTCCTACCGGCAGACCTGCCACGCCTACCCGGGCGGCGGCGGCGCCTACATCGTCAGTTCCAAGAACCTCGGCGAGACCGCCGCCCTCACCGCCGCGAGCGCCCTGCTCGTCGACTACGTCATGACGGTCGCCGTCTCCGTGGTCTCCGGCGTCTCCGCCATCACCTCGGCGATCCCCTCCCTCTCCGACCACGAAGTCCCCCTGTCGGTGGGCTTCGTCGTGCTGCTGACCCTGATGAACCTGCGCGGGGTGAGGGAGTCGGGCCGCGTCTTCGCCGTCCCCACCTACGGGTTCGTCCTCGTCATCTACCTGATGTTCGCGGTGGCCGCCTACCGGCTCGCCACCGGAGACGTCATCCGGGCCGAGTCCTCGGAGCTGCCGATCACCGCCGAGGGCAGCTACGCCGGTCTCGCGGTGGTGCTCCTCGCCCTGCGGGCCTTCGCCTCCGGCTGTACCGCGCTCACGGGCGTCGAGGCCATCAGCAACGGCGTCCCGGCGTTCCAGAAGCCGAAGAGCAAGAACGCGGCGACCACCCTCGCCTGGATGGGCGCGCTCGCCGTGACCATGTTCGCCGGGATCACCGTCCTCGCCATGAACTACCGGGTCCACGTCGCGGCGGACCCGACCGAACTGGGCCTCGCGCCCGGAACCCCGATGTCCACCGCGCTCGCCCAGATCGGCCGGGCCACCTTCGGCAGCTGGGACATCCTCTTCTACCTGCTCCAGGCCGTCACGGCCGGCGTCCTGGTCCTCGCCGCGAACACCGCCTTCAACGGCTTCCCGATGCTCGCCTCGATCCTCGCCAAGGACCGGTTCGTACCGCGCCAGCTCTTCAACCGCGGCGACCGGCTCGTCTACTCCAACGGCGTCGTCCTGCTGGCCCTGGCCGCCATCGGTCTGATCATCGCCTTCGACGCCCAGCTGACCCGCCTCATCCAGCTCTACATCATCGGCGTCTTCGTCTCCTTCACCCTCTCCCAGGCGGGCATGGTCAAGCACTGGAAGCAGGAACTCGCCTCCCCGGAGACCCGCAAGGAGGAGCGGATCCACATCCACCGCCGGCTCGCCATCAACGCCGTCGGCGCCGTCATGACCTCCGTGGTCCTGGTCATCGTCCTGCTCACCAAGTTCACCCACGGAGCCTGGCTCGTGGTCATCGCGATGCCGCTGCTCTTCATCGGAATGAAGGGCGTGCGCCGCCACTACGACACCGTGGCCCGGGAAGTCGCCGTCGCCCCCGGGGTCAAACCCCGCAAGCCCGCCCGCCACCACGTGGTCGTCCTCGTCGCCTCCGTGCACGCGCCCACGCTCAAGGCCCTCGGCTTCGCCATGGGGCTGCGCCCCGACACCCTGACGGCCGTCTCGGTGGCCGCCGACGAGGAGGACGCGAGCCGGCTGCGCGCGGCCTGGGCGGACCACGACCCCGGCATCCCGCTCAAGGTGCTGCACTCCCCGTACCGCGAGGTGGTCGGGCCCGTCTTGGCCTACGTGCAGGAACAGGCGGCCGCCGAGGGCACGGACATGCTCTCCGTGGTCATTCCGGAGTACGTGGTCGGGCACTGGTGGGAACAGCCCCTGCACAACCAGAACGCGCTGCGCCTCAAGGCCCGCCTGCTGTTCACGCCCGGGGTCGCGGTGATCGACGTGCCGTTCCTGCTGGAGTCCGCGCGGCCGTCGGAGAAGGGGGATCCGGGGGAGCGGCAGGAGGAGGCGGGGACCCGGCCGGGCGCTGGGTGACCGCCGTATGGGCCAGCGCCAGCTCCACGACGTGGGCGGGATCGGCCAGCGAGCGGCCGGTGAGCTGCTCCAGGCGGCGCAGCCGGTTCGAGACGGTGTTGCGGTGGCAGTACAGCCGCTGGGCGGCGTACGTGGTCGAGCCCCGGCAGGCCAGCCAGGTGCCCAGGGTGGTCAGCAGCACCCTGCGGTCCTCCGGAGCCAGCGCCAGCACCGGACCCAGCACCACCTGACGCAGCCGCCCAGCCAGTTCGGGCTGGGCCGCCACCAGCGCCGCCGGGAGCCGTTCGTCCAGCAGCGCGGTGTGGGGTCCCTCGGCTCCCCGCGCCGCGCGCAGCGCGAGGACGGCCAGCCGGCGGGCCCCGGCCAGCTCGCCCGGGGTCTCCACCACCGGGCTCACCCCGGCCCGTAAGCCGAGGGGCGCGAGCAGATCGGTCACCGAGGCGAGCGGCAGCCCGCCCAGCTCCACCAGGCCGGTCTCCCCGTCGGCGCGGATCCGCCACAGCACGCGCGGGCCGCCGGCCGGGGCGGCCACCCGGACGTCCTCCCCGGGATCGAGCACCACCACGGCGAACCGGCCGCGCTCCGCCAGCCCGAGCCGCCGCGCCGACTCGGCGGACCGGCCCGCCGGACCGCCGCCGTCGAACAGGGCGTCGAGCAGGGCGCCCCGCAGCTCCCGCTCGCGGTCCCCGTGCACCGCCTCGGCCCGGCGGTAGGACTCGGCCGCCGCGTCCGCCATCCGGTCGACCACGTCCCACAGTGCGGGCGCTCCGGGCAGCAGCCGGGGCAGCGCCGCCCGGTCGTGGGCGGCGACGGCCTCGGTCAGGACCTGCCACAGCAGCCTGCCCGTGAGCCGGTGGACCCGCAGCAGGGAATCGAGCGGCAGCCCCTGCCGGGCGCGGAGCTCGCCGTCGGCGCGGACCTCGCCGAGCTCGGGCGGCAGTCCGCGGGCCGCCCGGAGCAGGCCGTCGACGGTCTGGCGGAGCAGGTGATGGACCCGCTCGCGCAGGGCGGCCCGGCCGAGCAGGGCGACGTAGACGGCGCAGGCCGGGTCCTCGGCCGGCGACCGGTCGGCCAGCCGCTCGGCGGCCACGGCGATCCGGCGGTCCAGGTCCTCGCGTATCTCCCCGATGATCCGCTCCATGACGGGCAGGGTGGCACGTCCGAGGGGGCGCTGGGGAGGGCCTCGACGAGGCGGTGTCCGCTAGCGTGTCCGAAGCACTGCACGTGCAGTGCATATGCGGCGGTCATACCGGCGGCCGCGCCCACACGGTCAGGGATCCACCCATGCGCCAGAACCCGGAGCGCCGCGCCGCGCTGCTCGACGCCGCCATCGAAGTCCTCGCCCGCGAGGGCTCACGGGGGCTGACCCTGCGCGCAGTGGACGCGGAGGCCGGGGTGCCGACCGGCACCGCCTCCAACTACTTCGCCCACCGCGCCCAGCTCCTCGTCCAGATCCTGCACCGCACCCGGGAACGGCTGACCCCCGATCCGGCGGACCTCACGGGCCCGCTCGACACCAAGGTGCTGCTGCGCCGGCTCCTGGAGCGCATGCGCCGCGAGCGCAGCGTCCACACCGCGATGCTGGAGCTGCGCCTGGAGGCCACCCGGCGGCCCGAACTCCGGGAGGCGCTGGCCGGGTTCCAGGGCGCCGAACTGGAGGCGAACGTCGCCTGGCACCTGGAGGCGGGACTGCCGGGGGACCGGCAGGGCGTGGTCCTGATCTACCTGGCCATGCTCGGGCTGATCGTCGACGACCTGACCGTGCCCGGACTGCTGGAGCCCCGGTCCGCCGACGGGATCGAGGGGCTCATCGACACCATGGTCGAGCGCCTCCTCCCGGAGGGACCCGCCGACTGACTATCGTGCCGGTAGGGCTGGTTCCGGCAGGACCGGCCCGCATCGCGGGGATCGTGGACATCGCGGGAGGCAACCGTGGCAATGGCGGACATCACGGGGCAGGGCGCGGACGAGGGTGCCCGCGACTGGGACGACGGCATCCAGTGGCTGGCGGACTGGAGCGCCTGGTACGTCAGCCTCACCTTCGCCCGGGGCATCGGCCCCGAGGAACTCGCCGCCCGGCTCGGCGCCCTGCCGGACCTGCACCCCGGTCCGCTCGGAGCCATCGACGCGTGGAGCATGGTCACCGAGACGGTGGACGGGGACGGCGTGGCCCGGGTCGGCAGCTGGGGCGGCTGGTCCTTCGCCGTGGAACACGGAGTGCCCGCCGGGGCGCAGCGCCTCGCGGAGGTCTCCCGCTCCGGGGTCGAGGCCGTCCACCTCGACCCGCAGCCCGATCACCCGCCCAAGCAGTTCGCGTACGCCCGGGACGGAGAGCTGGTCTGCTGCTTCGGCATCGGCGAGGAGCACTGGCGCGGCGGCCACCGGCCCGACTTCCTCCTGCCGGAGCTGGTCGAGGCCAAGATCCTCACCCCGGACGGCTGCTACGCCCGCCCCGACGAGGAACCGGACCAGGAGCGCGACCGCCTCACCCTCGCCGTCCTGGAACACCGCTTCGCGCTGTCCCTTCCCCGGCGCCTCGTCGAGGAGACCCCGCTCCCGGCCTTCGTGACCTGCACGCAGTAGGGGCAGGTCCGAGGAAGGCATACGTCCCTTCAGCCGGCGTGGTCCCGGATCACCCGGCGGGCCAGCACGGCGCGGGCCGGAGCCAGCTCGGCCGCGACCGCCTGCTCCCGGGAGCCGTCAAAGACGACCCGGGCGGGCTGCGGGTCGGCCGAGGCCAGGCAGCGGCGCCGCAGGTGGGTCGGCGGATGGGTGTCGTCGACGCTGTGCCCGCGCCGCGCGGAAACCCGGCGCAGCCGCTCGTACTCGTTCTCGGGGACGACGGAGATCCGCGCGGCCAGCCGTTCCCACAGCTCCCGTTCGGCGGCCTCGCGCTCCTCGCGCACCTCGCGTCCCGCGTCGCGTCCCGCGGATCGGTGGCCGGCCCGGGCCGCCGCCATCGACTCGCGGCGCAGGTGGGCCTCGACGCCGTCGCCGACCAGCAGCCGGTCGAGCAGCGTGATGGCCGCCGCGCTGGAACCGGCCCGGGCCGCGCCGGTGTCGGCCAGGTACTCCGCACGCTGCGAGGCCCGCAGGGTCAGGCCGTCGAGCAGGTGGATCAGCCCGTAGACCGTCCAGCGCGGCAGGAACGTCAGGGCGTTCAGGAACCAGTCCACGATGCTGTCGTGGTTCACCGAGCGCAGGACGAAGTGCCATTCGACGAGGGACCGCAGGGCCCCGTGCATCAGGAACGAGGAGCGGACGTCGCCGTTCGCGAAGTGCCCGAGCTCGTGCCCCAGGAGGGCCACGCGCTCCTGCGGCGTGAGGATCTCCCACAGCCCGAGGCCCAGGACCAGCACGCGGCGGCCGCGGTACCCGTAGGTGCTGACCGCGGCGTTGAAGGAGGCGTCCACCACCACCGCGTGCACCCCGGTGGTCCCCACGGCCGCGCCCACCTCGTCGATCAGCCCGAAGAGTCCGGGGGCGTCCGCCCGGTACAGCACCGCGGGACCGCTCGGGCTCCGGCCCGGCCGGGGCAGCAGCACCGCCACGCCCACCAGGAGCAGGACGCCGAGCACCGGCTGGATACCGGTGTGCCACCCGCCGACGATCAGTGCGACCGCGGCCAGGAACAGGCCCGCGGTGACCCCGTGCACCAGCAGGGCGAGACCGAAGGCCAGGACGGTCGAGCCGTCCGGCCCGCCCCGGCCGTCCCCGCTCGCGCCCCGCCCGATCTCCTCCGCCAGCTGCTCCCCGTGCCGCCGGGCCAGCCGCCGCCGGACCTGCGCGAGGCGCCCCCGGTCCGGATCCGGGGCGCCCGGGTCCACGTTCCAGTCACAGGCCGCGCACCAGGTGACGTACCAGGCGTGCGCGCTCACCTCGGTCCCGCACTCCGGGCACGGCCGTACCCCCGGTGCCTCCGGCGCCCCGACACCCTGTCTCACGGTTTCCACGTCCGCTGATCCCCTCCCCGCCGCCGACCAGCCGTGATCCGCGGTCCGCGCAGGATAGAGGGGCCCCGGCCGGCCCCCGCGGCCGCCCGGGGATGGACGGTTTTGGCCGGGGAGGGTGCGTCTTGTGACACTACGAGGGTGAACGCGACCGACTTGTTCCACCAGACGCTGCGCGAGCGGATCGCCCCGGCCCTGCGCGATGCGGGTTTCACCGGCACGGGGCTGGAGTACCGGCTCCGTGACGCCGAACCCGACCACGCGCTGCTCGGCTTCCAGCGGAGCGCCTCGTCGGGGGCCGCCGAGTGCCGGTTCACCGTCAACCTGCGCGTCGTCCCGTACGAGGAACACGAGGCCCTGCGGCGGCTGCGGCCGGCCCTCGGGACCCGGCTCAGCGCCAACCGCGTCGGCCCCGTCGGCTGGCACGCCAGGATCGGCCGCCTCCTCGGCCATCCGCACGACCACTGGTGGAGCATCACCGACGAGCGCAGCGCCGCCCGCGTCGCGGACGAGGTCACGGACGCGGTGCTGCGCCGCGCCGTCCCCGCGCTCTGGGGAGAGGTCACCGACCGGCCCCCGCTGCCGGGGCCCGTGGTGGATCCGGTGGCCGACTGCCTGGACCCGGTGTGCCTGCGCGCGGACGGCGATCCGTTCCCCGTCACGAGCGGGGTGGCCCCGCTGCCCGTGGACCTGGAGGGCACCCTCGTCCTGGAGACCGGGGAGCGCCGCCGGGCCTCGCCCTTCCTCACCGTCCACGACGAGCTGACCGACGCGGAGGCCCGCATCGTCATCGACGCCCCCTGGCGGCTGGAGCAGCCGCTCTTCGGCTCGGTCCGGGTCGGGATCGCCGCCGACGGCGACGTCCGGGTCTCCGCCAGCCCCGGCAGCATGCTCCCCGGCCATCCCCTGGCGCTCCTCGGCGAACTGGCCCTGTGCCGGATCAACACGGCCGAGGTCACCGGCAACGGCTCCCTGCGGCTCACCTTCGAACGGGGCACCCCGCGCGAGGCCTGCCTCACCGTCTCCGGCGCTCCGCACGCGCTGACCGTGGGTGCGCCCTGGCACATCGAGGGCTGGACGGCGGCCCGCATCTGACGGCCTGGCGTGCGAGGGGCTTCAGTTTCCGGGGATCGGGCCTGAGTTGATCTTATGCTCAGGTTTACGCGAGTCCGCTGGTTTTGCGGCCCGTGAGCGACTTTGATGGGTTTGCCAGGCCTCGTACCGGAGCAGGGGGAGCACTCATGGGCACCGAACACAGCCAAAAGGACAGCGCGGACGCCGCGGACGGCGGCAGCGCCACCACCACCGCACCCACTCTCATCGGTTCCGTACAGCGGGCGTTGCGGCTCGTGGAAGCGATGTACGCGGAGGGCGGGGCGACCGCCAAGCGGCTGGCCCGGGTCACCGGAATCCCGCTGCCCACCGTGTACCACCTGCTGCGGACCCTGAGCCACGAGGGCTACGTACAGCGCGAGGGCGGGGCCTTCCGGCTCGCGGACGATCTGCCGCTCGCCTCCTGATCCACAGTAATGATCAAAAGAGGTGGGGTTCCGGCCAAGCTGTCACGTGCCATCGCGCATGTTCCAGCGGAAAATGCCAGAACGCCCTTCCGTACTGTGGAAGTTGAGTAAGTTCCCTTCTGTCGCGCCGTACGACCGTGCACCACGCACGGTCCGGCCGGGAGGGGAGCCCGCGTGCCCGGGATCGACGAATGCCTGCTCGAAGCCATGGCCCTGCCTGGTGCCAGGGGGGCCGCGCTGGTCGACTGGAGCAGCGGACTGGCCCTCGGTACCGCCGGGGAATCACCGGTGGGGGACCACGAGACCACTGCGGCGGAGACCGCCGAACTGGCCCGGGCCGCCGCCGAATACGAGTCCTTCGCCCCGGACGGAAACGAGGAGCAGGACGGCGCGGGGCCGCCCGTGGAGGACCTGATCGTCACCACCCGGACCGGCTACCACGTGCTGCGCTTCGTCGAGACCAGCTTCGACAGCAGCGTGTTCCTGCACCTGTGGCTCGACCGGACCGACGGAAACCTCGCCCTCGCCCGGCACAGACTCCGGGCCCTGGCCGAGGAGCTGGTGCTGAAGTGACCGCCGTCGCCACGGTAGCCGTCTCCCCGCTGCTCACCCGGCTCGCCGCCGAACGGGCGACCGGCGCCCTGTTCCGCGAGCGCGGCACCCTCTTCCTGGAGAACGGCCGCGTGGTCCACGCGGAGAGCCCGGCCACCCCCGGACTCGAGGTCCTGCTCACCACGGGCGGGGGCCTCACCCCCGAGCGCTGGACCGAAGCGGTGAACGAGGCCGGCGCCCGCCGCCAGGTCGCCCGCTTCCTCGTCGACAGCGGCGGGCTCGCGGGCGGCGAACTGGAGATATGCCACCTCGCCGCCATCTTCGACGCCGCCTTCTTCGCACTCTCCCCGGGCAGCGGCCCCTCCCGCTTCCGCCGCGGGGCCACCCACTGGATCGGCTCCGTCCGCTCCGTACCGGCCGCCGCCGTCGAGCGGGAGACCTGCCGCCGCCGCGAACTGCTCGACGCGGTCTGGCCCTACCCGCTGCTGGACACCGCCCCGGTCGTGCCCCGGGCCGCCGCCCCCGGACAGACCGTCACCGCCCGCCAGCGGATCCTGCTCGACCGCGCCGACGGGGTCCGCACACCGGCGGACCTCGCCTGGGTACTGGGCCGGCCGGCCTTCCACACCCTGCTCGACGTACGACGCCTCGCGGCGGCCGGGCTGGTCGAGACCCCGCACGCGCCGGCACCCGCCGCCGCGGCGGAGGCACCGCTGCCCGACTGGATGACGCAGGCCCAGTCCCCGGACGTGGCGTTGCTGCGCCGGTTACGCGACGCACTGGAGGCAAGCCTGTGAGGCTCCCGCTGCGAGCCGCCCAGCGCGGCGACCGTTCCGAGCGGCGGCAGTCCGAAAGGAGAAGGTCCGACATGAGTACGGTGCCCGCCGAAGCCGAGGCCGAGATACTCGCCGAGCTCCGACGGCTGCGGGCCCGCGTCCCGCAGCTGGGCGGGGCCCTCGCCGCGAGCGTCGACGGCCTGGTCCTGGCCCACGACAGCGCCGCCACCGAGGCGGAATCCGTCGCGGCCCTGACCGCCGCGGCCCTGGGCGTGGCCCAGCGGCTGAGCGACTGCACCGGGCAGGGCGGTTTCCGCGAGCTCCTCGTGCGCGGGGAGGACGGCTACGTCGCCACCTACGCGGCGGGCGACGCGGCCGTACTGACCCTGATCGCGGAGCCGCGCGTCAACGTCGGCCGGCTCCACCTGGAGGCCCGCCGTTCCAGCCTGCGCATAGCGGAGCTCATCGACCACAGCCTCGGCCGCCGCGGACCGTCTCCGGGCCCGGTTCCGGGTGCGGGCCCCGGCACCGACCAGGGCTCCTGATCCCCCTCGATCCACTCCCCTCGATCCACGCCCCCCGGCTCACGCCCCTCGACCACGTACATCCGTACCGACCGAACGAACGAAACGCCCAGGACACCGAAGAGAAAGAGGAACCCCCATGGCCAACGTGGAGACATCGCTCAAGGAAGCCACCACCAGCATCGAAGGCGTGCTCGGCGTCGCCCTGGTCGACTGCGGCAGCGGCATGGCCCTCGGCACCATCGGCGGCGGAAAGGACCTCGACCTCACGGTCGCCGCCGCGGGCAACACCGACGTGGTGCGGGCCAAGCTCCGCACGATGGAGATGCTCGGGCTGAAGGACGAGATCGAGGACATCCTCATCACCCTGGGAAGCCAGTACCACCTGATCCGGCTGCTGAAGGGCCGGGGCTCCGCGGGACTCTTCCTCTACCTGGCGCTCGACAAGACGCGGGCCAACCTCGCGATGGCCCGGCACCAGCTGAAGAAGATCGAGGCAGAGCTGGAAGTCTGATCCGATGACGGCGAGGCGGCGGGCGGCTGAACTCATTGCCGCCCGCCCCGGCAGCTTCTCACTTATGTCCGAGACGACCGGATTTTATCATCTCGTTACAGAGTAAGATGCTGTAATCGGCTGATCATCAATAATGTTATTAAGCTGGAGAACTCGCCGCCCATGCCCCCGCGCCTGAGTATCGTCGTCCCCGTCTACAACGTCGAGCTTTACCTCGACGAGTGCCTGGAGTCCATCGCAGCACAGACATTCGACGACTTCGAAGTCGTGCTCGTCGACGACGGATCCACCGACGGCAGCGCGGCACTCGCCCAGGCGTTCGTCGACCGCGACGACCGGTTCCGGCTGGTCCTCCAGAAGAACGCGGGGCTCGGCGCGGCCCGCAACGTGGGCGCCCGCCACATCAGCCCGGGCAGCGAGTACCTGGCCTTCGTCGACAGCGACGACACCATGCCGACCTACGCCTACCAGCGCATGGTCGACGCCCTCGACGAGACCGGCTCCGACTTCGCCGCCGGCAACGTCAAGCGCTTCCGCTCCGTCGGCATGCAGCAGTCCTGGGGCCACCGCGTCGCCTTCGCCGCGACCCGGCTGAAGACCCACATCTCCAAGTTCCCGGCGCTGGTCACCGACCGCACCGCGTGGAACAAGGTCTACCGCCGCAGCTTCTGGGACGAGCACGCCTTCCAGTACCCGGAAGGCATCCTCTACGAGGACGCCCCCGTCTCCATCCCCGCGCACTACTTCGCCAAGAGCGTCGACGTCATCGGCGAGTGCGTCTACCACTGGCGCGTCCGCGAAACCGGCGAGCGCTCCATCACCCAGCGCTCCACCGACCCGGTCTCGGTCATCGACCGCGTGACCTCCGTCCGCCTGGTCCGCGAGGCCCTCAAGGGCAAGCAGGGCGCCGCCTACACCCGCTACCTGCGCGACTACGACCGCAACGTGCTGAGCGAGGAACTCCCGCTCATCTACAAGTACGTCCCCGAAGCGGGCGACGATTTCCGTGCCGCCTTCGCCAAGGAGGCCGGCGGCCTCGTCCGGGAGATCGGCCCCGGGCTGTGGCCCGACCTGACGGTCGCCGACCGGCTCAAGGCCTACCTCGCCGGGGAGGGCCGGATCGAGGAGTTCGTGGCCCTCGTCCAGCACCAGCGGGACTTCACCTACAGCGTCCCGGTCAAGGGACTGGCCCGCCCCCAGGCCGACTACCCGTTCCTCAAGGCACCGGTCCCCGCCAAGGTCCTCACCCTCGGCCCGCGCGAACGCCGCGTCGTCAGCCGCGTGGAGCAGGCCCACTGGGCCGACGGCAAACTGCTGCTGCGCGGCTACGCCCTGCCCGGACACCTGGGCGCCGAGAGCCGCCTCGGCTCCCGCAAGATGCTGGTCTTCCGCGAGAACGGCAAGCGCCGCCGGACCGTCGTCACCACCCGTACGGTCGCCTCCCCGATGGCCACCGTGAACTCCCCGCACCTCGCCCTGCGCCACGCCGACTGGGCCGGCTTCACCGCCGTGATCGACCCCACCGCCTTCCAGACGGGCGGGAAGTGGAACGAAGGCGTGTGGAGCACCTCCGTCGCCGTCACCGGAGCCGGCGGTCTGCACCGCGCCCGGCTCAAGGGCGGCGAGCACGACAGCGGCCAGAACCCGCCCGCGCACTGGGTCGCCCCCGACGTGCGGATCGTCCCGAGCACCGCCACCGGAACCTTCGGCGTCCAGGTGGAGATCGTCCGCGCCCGCGCCCTGGACGTCCGCCCGGCCGGTGACGACGCCGTCGAGGTGACCGGCGAGCTCGCCGCCGAGCTCGGCGCCGACGCCGCCCTGCGCGCGGTGCACGTCTCCACCGGAACCGTGGTCGAGGTGCCGCTCGGCACCGCCCCCGCCGTCACCGGCGGCCGGATCCCCTTCACCGCGCGCGTACCGCTGGCCGCCCTGGCCGCCGTCCCGGACGCCCCGGCCGCGCCCGGCGAGTGGACCCCGGAGCCGTGGCGGCTGTCCGTCACCGCAGCCGGCGGCGCCGAGCACCGCCTCGCGCACGACGAGCGCGCCGGCTTCGCCGGACTGGTCCTCGCGCTGCCCGGGGAGGAGCCCGGCCGGACCCTCTTCGCCAAGCGCGGCACCACCGGACACCTGACCCTCTCGGTCCAGGTCTCCCCGCCGCTGGTCGACACCGTCGAGGCCAAGGACGGCGCCCTCACCCTCCGGGGCCGCTTCCTCGCGCCCGTGGACGAGCCCTACGAGCTGGTCCTGCACGACCCGACCGGCCTGGAGTTCAGCTACCCCGTCACCCGCGACGGCGACACCTTCGAAGCCTCCTTCGAGCCGGTGCTCCCCGAGAGCCGGGCCGGCCGCACCCCGCTGCCGCAGGGCCGCTGGTGGCCCACGCTGCGCCCGGTCTCCCGGGGCGGAGCCACCGCCGGCCTGCTCGGCGTCGACCGCGGCGCCCCGCTGCAGTTCGCCCCGACCGCCCTGCACGAGGGGCCCCACGCCGTCACGGCCCGGGGCCGCCGGATACGGGTCGAAGCCCGCCTCTTCGACCGCGTCGCACTGGTCGCCGACCCGATGATCAGCCCGCACGACCGCTCGCGCCACGCGCAGCGGATCGCGCGCGATGTGACGTACCCGGCCCAGAGCGCCCTCCCGGTCAAGGACATCGTGGTCTACGACGCCTTCCAGGGGCACAGCGCCGGAGACTCCCCGCGCGCCATCCACGAGGAGCTCCTGCGGCGCGACGCGAAGCTGGAACACGTCTGGCTCGTGCGCGACGGCCGGGCCGAGGTCCCGGAGACCGCCCGTGCGGTCCAGTACGACAGCCTCGAATCCTGGGACGTGCTCGCGCGGGCCCGGTACTACGTGGTCAACGACAGCGTGCCGCGCGCCTTCCGCCGCCGTGCCGGTCAGACCGTCGTGCAGACGTGGCACGGTACGCCGCTGAAGCAGATCGGCCATGACTTCATGCACGACTACTACACCAGCCCCGAGGTGCTGGACGCGCTGGAGCACGACAGCGCGCAGTGGTCGCTGCTCGCCTCCCCGGGCTCGTACGCCACCCCGGTCCTCCAGCGGGCGCTCGGCTACGCCGGCGAGGTCATCGAGTCGGGCAGCCCGCGCACGGACGCGCTGGTGCGGCCCGACGCGGAACGGATCGCGGAGGTCCGCCGGCGGCTCGGCCTGCCGGAGGGCAAGAAGGTCGTCCTCTACATGCCCACCTGGCGGGAGAACCGCCTGGGCTGGACGCTCGCCTCCGGCTACAAGCTCGACCTCAAGATCGACCTGGACGCGGCCCGCCGCGAGCTCGGCGAGGACCACGTCCTGCTGATCCGCGGCCACCACAAGGTCACCGAGCAGGTGCGCGAAGGCGTCCGCGACGGGTTCGTCGTCGACGTGTCGCGCTGGCCCGACGCCACCGACCTGTTGCTCGTCGCCGACGTGCTGATCTCGGACTACTCCTCCGCGATCTTCGACTTCGTACACACCGACCGCCCGGTCCTGCTCTTCACCCACGACCTGGAGCACTACCGGGACACGCTGCGCGGGTTCACCTTCGACCTGGAGAAGAAGGCCCCGGGCCCGCTGCTCAGGGACTCGGAGAGCTTGATCGAGGCCGTGCGGAACGCGGACGCGGTGGGCGCGGATTACGCGCAGGCGCGTGCGGCGTTCCGGGAGGAGTTCTGCGACCTGGACGACGGTCAGGCGACCCGGCGGATCGTCGATCGCATGCTCGAAATGTAGCCCGAAGGAGTGCATTCCGGACGGGATGCGGACCGGCCCCGGCCCCACCGATGAGTTTCGGGGCCGGGGCCGGTCTGTATGTGCGGGACGGGATCCTCCCGCCCCCACACACTCCGGAGGCAGTCATGGCGAGCAACCCCTTCACCACGTGTCTGTGGTTCGACGGCGCGGCGGAGGCCGCCGCCGACTACTACGTGTCGGTCTTCAAGGACGGCAAGATCGGCCGCGTGGGCCTCTTCCCCGAGAACGGCGGCGGCGTGACGGGCGAGGTCATGGTCGTCGAGTTCGAGGTCAACGGCCAGAAGTTCGTCGGCCTCAACGGCGGCCCCCAGTTCCCCTTCACCGAGGCCGTCTCCTTCCAGATCAACTGCGCCGACGACGCCGAGGCGGACTACTACTACGAGGCGCTGACCGCCGACGGCGGCGCGGAATCCGCCTGCGGCTGGGTCAAGGACAAGTTCGGGCTGTCCTGGCAGGTCATCCCGGCCGGGACCATCGAGCTGATCTCCGACCCGGACCCGGGGCGGGCCGGCCGGGCGACGGCCGCGATGATGAAGATGCAGAAGCTCGACGTGGCGGAGATGCGGCGGGCGGCCGACGCGGGCTGAGACGGTCCGCCACCGGCGGCCGGGGCCCGGCGTGCGGGCTCCGGCAGGCGGGCCTCGGCCAGGCGGGCCCCGCCGGGTCAGCGGAGTGCGCCGCCGGAGGCGATCCGCGCCAGCAGGGCGGGCAGGGCCGTCCCGATGGGCTCGCGGATCACCTCGTCGGCCAGGGAGTCGTACGGGGTCTCCTCCGCGTTCACGATGATCAGCCGGGCCCCGGCCTCCGCGGCCATCCCGGCCAGCGAGGCCGCGGGCTGCACCTGGAGCGTCGAGCCCACGGCCACGAAGACCTGACACCCCTTGGCGACCGCCACGGCCCGGGCCAGCACCTCGGGATCCAGCCGCTCCCCGAACATCACGGTCGCCGCCTTCAGGATCCCGCCGCACGCGAGGCAGGCCGGATCCGGCTCCCCGGCGGCGACCCGGGCCAGCGCCTCGTCCATACCGGTCCGCGCACGACAGACCGTGCACACCACGGCCCGCGCCGTGCCGTGCAGCTCGAACACCTTCCGCGCGGAGGTCCCGGCGAGCTGGTGCAGCCCGTCCACGTTCTGCGTGATCACCCGCAGCGGAACCCCGGCACGCTCCAGCTCGGCGACGGCGAGGTGAGCAGCGTTCGGCCGCGCCCCCAGGGCCCCGATCTCGGCACGCATCAGCCAGGACCGGCGCCGGATCTCCGGATCGGCCATGTAGGGCGCGTAGGTCACGAGCTCCTCGGCACCGGGCTCCCGCCGCCACAACCCCTGCGGCCCCCGGTAGTCGGGAATCCCCGAATCGGTGGACATCCCGGCCCCACTGAACACTGCGACGAGCGGCTTTCCCATGGGGCCGACTCTAGGCAGCCCGGACGGCGTTCTCCACGGGGTTTCGGCGGGGCGGCCGGCCGGCCCCGGTCCACGTGCTGCGGGTCGGGACCTCCCAGGGGGCCCGGCTCCGCGCGGGGATCCGTAGGGTGGCGGTATGCCGATCACCGTTCTGTACTGCTGCGATCCGCTGAACGGGCGCAGGCCCGACGCCCACTTCGCCGAGGAGGCCCGTGCGGTGCGGTCCGCCGGAGGCGGTGTGGGGCTCGTCGACCACGACGCGCTGCTCGCCGGAGAGGCCGGCCGGGCCGTGGCCGGGGTGGCCGCCGGGGCGGGGCCGCTCTGGTACCGGGGCTGGATGATTCCGGCGGGCCGGTACGCCGACCTCGACGCGGCCCTGCGCGAGCGCGGCGGGGAACTCCGCGTCACCCCGGACGCGTACCGGCGCGCCCACGAACTCCCGGGCTGGTACGAGGCGTTCGCCGGGCTGACCCCGCCCAGCCGCTGGCTGGCGACACCCCCGGGGAAGACCCCGGAGCCGGCCCGGCTCGCGGACGCCGCCGCGGCCCTGCCGTCCCGCGCGGGCATCGTCAAGGACTACGTCAAGTCCCGCAAGCACGAGTGGGCCGAGGCCTGTCACCTCCCCGACCTCGCGGACCGGGCCGCCGTCCACCGCGTGGTGAACCGGTTCGTGGAGCTCCAGGGCGCGGACCTGGCCGGCGGGGTGGTGCTGCGCGCCTTCGAAACGTTCACGGCGGCCGAGGGCGTGGCCACCGAGGTGCGGGTCTGGTGGCGCGACGGCGAACCCCGGCTGGTCACCGCCCACCCCGACAGCCCGTACGCCGAGGCCGCGGCGCCGGACCTCGGACCGGTACGGGCCGCCGTCGCGGAGCTCGGCTGCGCCTTCGTCACCACGGACCTCGCGCTGCGCGCGGACGGGGTCTGGCGGGTCGTGGAGGTGGGCGACGGGCAGGTGAGCGATCTGCACCGGGACGCCGATCGCGCGGCGTTCGTCCGCCTCCTGACGGGTGGTTGAGCCGCCCGGGCGGCCGGGGCGGATCTGGTACAACAGCGGGCATGACGGGACTCACGGGATTCGAGATCAACGGTGCGAGCGCCGCCGACATGGCGCTCCTCCGGGACTGGGCCGACGCGGAGGGGTGGAACCCCGGGGACTCCGACCGGTTCGCGTTCGCCGTCGCCGATCCGGGCGGATTCCTCGTCGGGCGGCTCCGCGGGGAGCCCGTCGCCTGCATCTCGGCCGTCCGGTACGGCGCCGGATTCGGTTTCATCGGCTTCTACATCGCCCGCCCCGACCTCCGCGGCCAGGGGTACGGGTTCCGGCTGTGGAAGGCCGGAATGGAGCGGCTCGACGGGCGGCTCGTCGGGCTGGACGGGGTGGTCGAGCAGCAGCACAACTACCGCAAGTCCGGATTCCGTTCGGCCTGGAACAACGTCCGCCACGAGGGGGTTCCGCAGCCGGCCGGCGAGCTCCCGGAGGAGCCGGCGTCCGGGGTGCGGATCGTGGACGCGGCCACCCTGCCCTTCGGGCAACTCGCCGCGTACGACCGGAGGTTCTTCCCGGCACCCCGTGACGCCTTCCTCGCCGCCTGGATCGGCATGCCCGGCCGTACCGCCCTCGCCGCGCTGCGGGACGGCCGGATCGAGGGGCTCGGAGCCGTCCGGCCGTCGAGCGGCGCCTCCCGCATCGGCCCGCTCTACGCCGCCGACCCGGCCGTCGCCGCCGCCCTCCTGCTCCGGCTCGCGGAACGGACCCCCGACGGGAAGGTCGCCGTGGACGTGCCGGACGCCCATCCGCGAGCCGCCGCCCTGATGGGCGGACTGGGCCTGACCCCGGCGTTCGAGACCGCCCGGATGTACACGGGCCAGGAGCCGGACCTGGACCTGACGGGCATGTACGGGGTCACGAGCCTGGAGCTGGGCTGATCTCAGATGGCGAAGGCCGTGCCGGTGCTGTTCCACAGCGCGCACGGGTTCGCGTAGGTGTAGGAGTAGGTCATCCGGCGGCCCTGCCACACGCCTTCCGCGGTGACGGTCACCGGGCTCCACTCCCGGGTACACGCCGCGTCGGGACGCGGCTCGGCGAGCGCGTCAAGGTCGGGGGCGTGGACGCGTAACTCGGCGCAGGCGGTCGCGGGGTCCGGGTGGGTTCCGCCGGGCCGGGGCGCGCAGACCAGGGTGACCGCGCGCAGCACCGTACCGCTCACCGCGTCCTCGCCGTCGGTGACGCTCAGGACGAGCACGGACGGGGCGTACAGGCTTTCGCCGCCGGCGGGCGCGGCTCCGGCGGCGCCCGAGCCGGCCAGGGCGGTGAGGGCGGTGAGCCCCATGGCGGCGGACGACAGTCCCAGGGTCCTGGTGACGGATCGCATGTCGAACACTCCTCGCGTCGTTGCGTCGGATAACGGACGCGAGTCTTGCCCATGCGGAACCGGAACACCCGTTCGCACCGCTACTTCTCGTCACGCAGCGCGCACGCATGACCGCAGACCGCAGCGGTCCGGGGGTGGCTGACCTGTGGGGGAGCGGTCCGCGGAATCGGCCCGAACCGCCCGGGTCAGCTCGCGGCGAGGCGGGGGGCGTACAGGTCCATCAGGCGGGTCCGGGTCTGGTGCAGCCGCAGCGCGAGCACCCGTCCGACCCAGTGGCCGAGGGCGGACCCGAAGGCCGGATCGGCGTCCATGAGCATCCGTACGGTCGTGGCGTCGAACTCGTACCCCCGCACCGGTGTCATGGCCGAGGCGCCCAGCTGCCACACGT
This sequence comes from Streptomyces sp. NPDC058401, assembly GCF_042722885.1. Taxonomy (NCBI): domain Bacteria; kingdom Bacillati; phylum Actinomycetota; class Actinomycetes; order Kitasatosporales; family Streptomycetaceae; genus Streptomyces; species Streptomyces sp. NPDC058401. The sequence goes on along the minus strand of NZ_JBHXKA010000037.1, from coordinate 31,503 downwards.
ACGGGGGGAACAGCCAGGACCAGCCGACCAGCTCGCCGGGTCCCAGGCTCTCGATGGCGGTGGGCCGGCGGCCCGGAACCGGGATCTCCAGGGTCACCGTGCCGGAGCGCACGATCCAGAAGGAATCCGCCCGGGTGCCCTCGTCGAAGATCCGCGCGCCCTCGTGGAAATTGACCTCACGGGCGTGCGACATCAGCCGTCCGCGATGCTCGGTCGACAGGACGGCAGCGATCCGGATGGGGGAAGGTGTGCTCACGACGGCCTCCGATCGGGACCCCCCGCTTCACCCAGTGTCGCCGACGCCGGGCCGAATCAGAGGTGTCCGACCCCGGCGGATTGTCCGATTTTCGGCGACGCGCGCCCCGAGGGCCGCAAACGCGGGCCCGAAGGGGCCCGGCTCCGCTCTCGGCGCTCCCGTCCGCTGCTTTCGGCTACCGTCCGCTCACTCCTCGGCGCCGGCCTCCAGGCAGGCCAGCTCCATGGCGTCGAGGACGGCCTCGTGGCTGCGCCCGCTCAGTTCGGAGACGTTCTCGATCTGCGCCGTCGCCCAGGCCGCCAGGGTCATCACCAGCACGCGGAGCCCGTCGGTCCCGTACTCCGCGAGGACCTCGTCGGCGGTGATCATCGCCTCCTCGGGCACCTGTTCCGGCGGCTCCAGCCCGGCCAGGCCGCGGAGCAGGGTCAGGGTGCGGCGGGAAATCTCGGGGGTCATCCTCGCCAGCCGCGTGTCTTCTTCGTCGCTCATCCCGCTCCGCCCCTCCGGTCCCGCGCCCGCGTACGTCCCCGGGCGTGCGCTCCTGCCCGTGCCTGTGCCGTCCCCCCAGGGCACCGTAGAGGGGCGCGGGCCCGGGTGGGGCGGCAATCGCCAGAACGGGCCGGGCGTCCCAGGGTGCGGACGGGCGGTACGGGTGCGATTCGGCATCCGATGGGTCAAGTGCGGTGAACGGAGCGGGGATTCCCCCTAGGGTGCCCGAGGCCGGAGGCGTGGACGTCCGTACGATAGTTTCTGGCCATTCCGTTTTTCATACTCCGTCATTCCGCATTCCGCATTCCGTAGAACTGGGGGGTTCATGCGTAGATCCAGAGGGCTGGCCACAGCCCTCACCCTGGCCCTGGCCGGCACCTGCACGGCCATGGGCCTCGGCCTCGTAGAACAGGCCGCGGCCATCACCCCGCCGGTGGCCTTCACCGCCGACGAGCTGCCCACCTGGCAGGCCAACGGCGTCGTCTGGGCCCTTGCCCAGGCGGGTGACCAGGTCTTCGTCGGCGGCACCTTCTCCGCGCTGCGCCCGCCGGACGGCGCCGCCGGAACCGAGCAGGAAGCGGTGAACTTCGCGACGCTCGACGCCGCGACGGGCGCCCCGACCTCCTGCAAGCTGTCCTTCACCGTGGGCTCGGGCTCCGCCACCGTCCGCGCGCTCGTCCTCTCGCCGGACAAGTCGACCCTGTACGCGGGCGGCTACTTCGGGGCCGTCAACGGCACCGCGGTTTCCAGCCTCGCCGCCATCGACGTGGCGACCTGCACCGTCAAGACCGGCTTCCGGCCCGCCTTCGCGGCCACCGTGCGCGCCCTCGCCGTCTCCGGCGACACCGTGTACGCGGGCGGCGACTTCCTCACCGTCGCGGGCCAGCCCCGCGAGCGGTTCGCCGCCGTCGACGCGGCCGACGGCACGCTGAAGCCGTTCACCGCGAACGCCGACGAGCCGGGCCGGGCCGTCGAGCTCACCCCGGACGGCCAGCACGTGATCCTGGGCGGTGACTTCTTCACCGTCGGCGGTACGAACAGCCACGCCCTCGCCGTCGTCGACGCGACGAGCGGCGCCGTCACCAAGGCCTACCCGGGCTTCATCGAGAACAACTCGGTGGTCAAGGACATCGCCACCGACGCGACCGGCTTCTACACCGGCAACGAGGGAACCGGCGGAGGCGTCTTCGACGGCCGGATCGCCCTGAACCTGAGCGACTACGGCCAGCGCTGGCGCGACACCTGCCTCGGGGCGACCCAGGCCGTGCTCCCGTACCAGGACGTGCTCTACAGCGCCTCGCACGCGCACGACTGCTCCAGCGTCGGCGAGTACCCGGACGGCCAGCGACACCACCTGCTGGCCCAGCCGACCACCGCGACCGGAAAGCTGGGCTGGGCTCCCGACACCAACGACGGCATCGGCGAGGGCATCGGCCCGCGCGTGATGACGGTCGGCGCCAAGAGCGGCGTCCAGTACCTGTGGGTCGGCGGCGAGTTCACCACCGTCAACGGTGCGGCGCAGCAGAGCCTGACGCGCTTCGCCTCCACCGGGGACACGGGTGCGCCCAGCGTCCCGGTGGCGAGCGCCGTGAGCTTCAAGCCCGGTGAGGTCCAGGTGCGCTGGCGCACCAGCCTCGACCTGGACGACAGCACGCTCACGTACAAGGTCTACCGGGGCGGTTCGGCCACGCCGATCGCCACGGTCGCCGCGGACTCGCTGTTCTTCCGCCGCCCGCAGGCCTCCTGGACCGACACCACCGTCACCGCGGGGCAGTCCTACACCTACCGGGTGACCGCCACCGACGCGGCCGGCAACGCCAGCGCCCTGTCGGCGACGGCGAGCGTGACGGTGCCGACCTCGGCCGACGGCTACCCGAGCGCGGTCCGCGCGGACGGCGCCCAGCTGTTCTGGCGCTACGACGAGTCGGCCCTGCCCTTCGTCGCCGACTCCTCGGACGGCAACCAGAGCGGGGTGCACCTGAACGCCCCCGCCCTGCGCCAGACCCCGGGCGCGGTCTCGGGCGCGAGCACGGCCATCGGCTTCAACGGCACGGACACCCAGGTGTACGGGGACCGCCGCCAGAACGTCGGCTCCACGTACAGCATCGAGACCTGGTTCAAGACGAACACCACCACGGGCGGCAAGCTCGTCGGGTTCGGCAACAACCAGGCCCGCGGCAGCAGTCAGTACGACAAGCACATCTACATGACCAACGACGGCCGCCTCGTCTACGGCGTCTACAGCGGCGGCACCCACACCGTCACGACCGCAGCCGCGTACAACGACAACCAGTGGCACCACGTCGTCGCCACCCAGGGGCCGGGCGGCATGACCCTGTACGTGGACGGGGTCCAGAAGGGCACGCTGGGCTTCACCGCCCACGAGAACTTCACCGGCTACTGGCACGTCGGCGGCGACAGCCTCGGCGGCTGGCCGGACCGTCCGGTCAGCGAGTACTGGGCGGGTCAGCTCGACGAGACCGCCGTCTACCCGACGGTCCTGAGCGCTGCCCAGGTGCAGAACCACCACGCCCTGGCCACCGCCCCGGCCGACTCGGTCGTCGAGGTCCAGGCCGCGGAGGACACGTACGCCAACGCGGGCGCCCCGGGCACCAACTACGGGACCTCCGGCTCGCTCGCGGTCCGCGGCAGCTCGTTCTACGCGAGCTACCTGCGGTTCAACCTGCCCGCCGCGCCTGCCGGCACGGTGCTCAAGTCGGCCACGCTGAGCGTGAAGACCAGCACCATGAGCGGCGCCGGTACGACGGACACGGTCTCCGTGCTCCCGGTCACCGGCTCCTGGACGGAGGCCGGGACCACGTACGCCAACCGCCCGGCCCTCGGCAGCCCGGCGCTCGGCAGCTTCGCGGGCCTCGCGGAGGGGTCGGCCGTGCAGACGACCGGCCTCGACAAGGCCACGGTCGCCGGTGCGCTCGGCAGCGCCTACAGCCTGGCGCTGAGCAGCGCCGGTACGGACGCGCTGTGGCTGTGGTCCTCGGAGGCCGCGGCCAACGAGGGCTCGCCGAAGCTGACGCTCACCTTCGGCGCCCCGTAGCCGGAGCGGGTCCTGCGTGCGGCGGCCGGTGCGGATACTTCGCCCGGCCGCCGTCGCGGTTTCCCGGGGCGGTTTCCAGGCCCGGCGGACCGAGAGGTTCTTAGGCCCGGCTGCCGTGGTGCACGTGCGCCAGGATCTGCCGGAGCAGGGCGGCGACGTGCGCGTCGTGGAGTTCGTAGATCACGCTGCGCCCGTCGCGGCGGCCGGTCACCAGGTCGAGGTGGCGCATCAGCCGCAGATGGTTCGAGACGGTGGGCTGGCCGAGGTCGAGCGCCTCGGCCAGCTCGCCGACCGAGCAGGGGGCGTGCAGCAGGCGGGCGAGGATGCGGATCCGGGCCGGGGAGGCCAGGCCCTGGAGCACCTCGGCCACGGCGGCGGCGTCCGGTTCGGTGAGCGGTTCCGGTTCCTCGCCCTTGTCCTCTTCGCCCTCCGCGAGGCCCTCGTCGCCGTACGCGGGGGCCGATTCCAGGTCGACTTCCTCATGCTCGGCGCCGCCGCGATCGGACGCTGGGAGGAGGGCGCCGTCCTGCTCGTCCTGTTCAGCCTCGGCCACGCCCTGGAGGGCTACGCCATGGGCCGGGCCCGCCGCTCCATCGAAGCGCTCGGCGAGCTGGCCCCGCGTACCGCCCTGGTGCGCCGGGGCGCGGGGGCGCCGGTGGAGGCCCCGGTCGAGGAGCTGGCCGTCGGCGACACCGTCGTCGTCCGCCCCCACACCCGGGTCCCGGCCGACGGCATTGTCGCCGCAGGCACCAGCAGCGTCGACCAGTCGCCCATCACCGGCGAGAGCGTCCCCGCCGACAAGATCCCCGTAGCCGCGGCCGACCGCGCGGCCGCCCTCGCCGCCCCGGGCGCGGCCGGACCGCAGAGCCGCGTCTACGCGGGCACCGTCAACGGATCCGGCGCCCTCGACATCGCCGTCACCCGCCTCGCCGGGGAGAACACCCTGGCCCGGGTCGTCCAGCTGGTCCGGGACGCCGAGGAGCGCACCTCGCCGACCCAGCGGTTCACCGAGCGGTTCACGAAGTTCTTCGTACCCGGCGTCCTCGTACTCGTCGCCGTGCTGCTCGCCGTCGGCGCGCTCACCGGCGAGCCCTTCGCCGACACCTTCTACCGGGCCATGGCCGTCCTCGTCGCCGCCAGCCCCTGCGCCCTGGCCATCGCCACCCCCGCCGCCGTGCTCAGCGCGGTGGGCCGGGCGGCGCGCGGGGGAGTCCTGGTCAAGGGCGGGGCGCCCCTGGCGGAGTTCGGCCGGCTGCGGACCATCGCCTTCGACAAGACCGGCACCCTGACCGAGGGCCGGCCCCGCCTCACCGAGATCGAGCCCGTCCACGCCGCCGGCCGCGAGGAACTGCTGAGCACCGCCGTCGCCGCGCAGCGCCTCGGCGACCACCCCCTCGCGCAGGCCGTGGTCCGCGACGGCGCCGGACTCCTCCCGCTGACAGCCACTTCCGGGGCCGCGCCCTCCGAGGCCGCGAACCTGCGCGCCCTCGTCGGCCTCGGGATCGTCGCCGAGCTCGACGGGGAGTCCGTCCACATCGGCAGCCTCGCCTACGCCGACACCCTCGCGGGCCCGCCCGTACCGGCCCGGCTCCGCGACCGCACCGAGGAACTCGCCCGCACCGGCCGCACCACCATGCTGGTCCGCCGCGGCGACCGCTGGCTGGGCACGCTCGGCCTGATGGACGCCCCGCGCCCCGAGGCCGCCGCAGCGGTGGCCGCCCTGCGCGGGCTCGGCGTACAGCGCACCGTGATGCTGTCCGGCGACGACCAGCGGGTGGCCGACGCGGTGGGCCGCGCGATCGGCATGGACGAGGTCCGGGGCGGCCTGCTGCCCGAGGGCAAGGTCACCGAGGTGACCCGGCTGCGCCGCACGGCCCGTACGGCGATGATCGGCGACGGGGTGAACGACGCCCCGGCCATGGCGGGCGCCACCGTCGGCGTGGCGATGGGCGCGGCCGGCTCGGCCGTGGCACTGGAGACGGCGGACATCGCCCTGATGTCCGACGACCTGCGCCGGCTCCCCTTCATCACCGGCCTCAGCCGCCGCGCGAGCCGCATCATCCGGCAGAACCTCTGGCTGAGCCTCGGCATCGTCGCCGTGCTCGTCCCGGCCACCGCACTGGGCCTCGGCATCGGCCCGGCGGTCCTGGTCCACGAGGGCTCCACCCTCGTGGTCGTCGCCAACGCGCTGCGGCTGCTGCGCTACGCCGACTGATGGGTGGGCGCGGCGGTGGCCGTGTTCGTGGCCGGGGCCGTGAACGCGTAGTCGAAGGCGTAGTCCACCGAGGTGTCGCCGTAGCGGTGGGCGAAGGAGCCGGAGCCGCCGAGACCGGCCAGACCGCCGGTACCCGAGCCGGGGACCACGGTGAAACGGCAGTCGGTGCCGGTGGCGTCGAAGGTGCCGCGTTCCTCCAGGACGAAGCTGCCCTCGCGGCCGTCGACGGTACCGGTGACCAGCTCCATGCCGCTGAAGGTGCCGGCGGTCTCTCCCGTGTAGGCCACGGTGTAGGCGCAGGTGGTCGCGGGGGCGGTGAGGGCGCCGGTGAAGGCGTTGGTGACCGTGGCGCGGGCCAGGCGGGGGAAGACGCCTTCCGGGGTGACGGGGTGCTCCTCCCAGTCCTTGAAGGTGAAACCGTTGGCGACGGGAGCCGTGGGGGGAGTCGTGGTGGGCGTGGGCACGGGGGCCTCCTGGTGCGGGTTCGGCATGCGCCGTTCGGTGTTCGGCGGCCGTTCGGTGTTCGGCGGGCCGGCGGCCCGTCTGTGCACAGCCTGGTCCGCGTACCTGACATCTCCTGTCAGGTATGCCGGACAATGGCCGCATGCGCGCCGACCGGCTCCTCTCCCTCCTCCTGCTGCTCCAGAACCGCGGCCGGATGACCGCCCCCGAGCTCGCCGCCGAGCTGGAGGTCTCCGTCCGGACCGTGTACCGGGACGTCGAGGCGCTCGGCGCCTCCGGAATCCCGGTGCAAGCCGACCGCGGGCCGGCCGGCGGATTCCGGCTCGTCGACGGCTACCGGACCCGGCTCACCGGTCTCACCGACGTCCAGGCGGGCTCCCTGTTCCTCGCCGGTGCCCCGGGCCCCGCCCGGGACCTCGGCCTCGGATCGGACCTCACCGCCGCCCAGCTGAAACTGGAAGCCGCCCTCCCCGTCGAACTCGCCGACCGGGCCCGCCGGATCCAGCAGCGCTTCCACCTCGACGCGCCCGCCTGGTTCCGGGACGCCGATCCCGTACCGCACCTCGCGCAGATCGCCGAGGCGGTGTGGGAGCAGCGGGTCCTGAAGACCCACTACCGCCGCTGGAGCGGAGCCGTCCACCGGGAGCTGTGGCCGCTCGGGCTCGTCCTCAAGGGCGGCATCTGGTACTTGGTCGCGCGGGCGGCGGAGACGGATGCGGGGGCCGCGTCCCCTTCCGGGCAGGCCGAGGGCGCCGTGCGGACCTACCGGGTGGGGCGCTTCCTCGCCGTGGACACCCCGGGCGAGCGCTTCGAACGCCCCGAGGGCTTCGAACTCGCCGCGTACTGGGAGGAATCCGCCCGCCGCCTGGAGGCGGCCACGCGCCGGCAGACCGCCGTCGTACGGCTCTCCCCGCACGCCCGGCGCCTGCTGCCGATGTGGTTCGGGGCGGCGGGCGTCCGCGCCCTCGCCACCGCCGGGCCGCCGGACGCGGAAGGCCGGGTGGACGTGGAACTCGCCGTCGAGTCCGGCTCCGTGGCCGTGGGCGACCTGCTCCGCCTCGGCGCGGAGGCCGAGGTGCTCGGCCCCCCGGAGCTGCGCCGGGCCCTCGCGGACGCGGTGGCCGAACTGGCCCTGCGCTACCGGTGAGCAGCGCGGGGAAACCGCTTGCGCCCGGCCCGGGGCACGGCGAGGATCCACGGCATGACGATGCGAAAGGGCGTACTGCGCCCGGGGAAGTGACTCCCCGACCGCCGGGTCCCCGGGGCCCGGCCGACCATGTGGACGCCTGGCTGGAAGAGGCCGCGCAGGACCCCGCGGGCCATGCCTACGGGGCGGCCCGCTCCGCGGTCTTCGACGCCGTACGCCGCGACGGCGACGGCCCCGAGGCGAGGCGGCTCGCCGCCCTGGCCGCCGATGCGCGGGGCGACGTACGGCTGCGGGTGATCCGGCTGCTCACGGACCTGGCGTCCGGCGCCGAGGACCGCACGGCCGCGGCCCGTACCGCGCTGCGCCTGCTGGCCGACCCCGCCCCGACCGTGCGCCGGGCGGCCGCCTGGCTGCTCGCCGAGGCGGACCGGGCCCGGGCCGAGGAACTCCTGACGGCCCCCGGGGACGGCCCGGGGGACACCCCCGGCGCGCTCGATCCGGTGGCCCGCCTCGCGTTGGCCGAGGCCTTGCTCGTACGGGGCGGGGAGGGCCTCGCGGAGCGGCTGCGCACCGACACCGATCCGGCGGTCAGGCTGCGTGCCGCCCCGGCCCCCGAGGGCGAAGCCGTGCTCGCGGACCTCGACGCAGCCGGGGCGCGGATCGGCGGCCCCGGCAGCCGGGTGACCTGGCGGATCGGCACCGTGTGGGGGATGAAGGCGAGCCGCACCGCCGATGAGAGCACCTGCTACGCGTGGGTCGCCCGCCTCGCGCTGCGGCCGACGGAGCCGGCCCGGCGCGCGGCCGTGGACCTGGCGGCGGAGGCGATGCACCACTGGCGGGCCGCCCCGGCGGCCCTCGTACCGCACCTGCGGCCGCTGCTGGCGGACCCCCGGACGGGGCCGGCTGCCGTCCGCGTGCTCGGTGCCTCGCTGGAGGCCACCCGGCTGTGCCGCGAGGAACTGGCGGGGCCGGGGCCCGGCCGGCCGGAGGCGGCCACCTTGGCACTCGCCCGGATCGGGGACCTGCGGGCCCTCCCGGAGCTCTGCCGGATCGTCCGCACGGGGGCGTCGGGATGGCAGACCGCGGAGGCCGCCCAGGGGCTGGCCGGAGTGCCCGGCGCGGACCTCGCCCCGCTCGTGGCTGCGGCCGTGACGGCCCTGGACCTGCCCGGGCCGCACGACGCGGGACGGGCCCTGGCCGTCCTGAGCGCCTGCGGAGCGGCCGCGGCCCGCGCGGTGCCGGTACTGGTCCGGCTGCTGGCCGGGCTGTTGCCCGGGCATCCGGGAGGCCCGAGGACGACCCGGTATGCGGGCAGCCTGATCGCCGTGCTCGGAGCCATCGGCCCGGCGGCGGCCGCCGCCCTGCCCCTGCTCGACTCGATCCCCGCGAACGGACCGGGCACCCGGGCCGGGCACACCGCCATGGCCCGGATCCGCATCTCCGGGGACCGCCGCCGCGCGGAAACGGAACTCGGCACACTGGGGGACCGGCCGCGCGACACCGCCCTGGCGGCCCGCATCCTGGAGTGGCTGGCCGACCACGGCGGCCTGGAGCCCCACCACGTGGCCCGGCTCCGCGCCGACGCGGACCGCGCGCACCCGCGACTCCTCGTCACCCTGTGGCTGTACGCCGGTGACGAGCCGACAGGACCGGCGTTCGACGCCTTCCTGGACCACGTGCTCCGCGACGGCTTCGGCCCGTACGTCTGCCGAGTCCTGGCAGCCCTGGGCCCCGCCGCCTCCCCGTCCCTGCCCACCCTGCGGGCAGCGGCGGACCAGCGGCTCCGCATCCCGATGTACCTCGGCGACCCGGACGAGGAGATGCGCGAGGACGAACGCCTGGCCGAAGCGATACGGACCACCCTGCGGCGGATCGAGACCGCCTAGGGCGCGCCGGGTGCTCCCTGCGGCTTCGGGGAGTCGGTCGCGCGGGCCTTGGGAGCTGCCCCGGGGCGGGGTACGCCGTCCACCGCGAGGCAGATGCCGTAGACGCGGTCGTGGCTGGTCCAGCCGTTGATGTGGCCCCGGTTGTTGGAGATCTGGACCCGGCGGCGCGGGGTGTCCACGGCCGTGACCAGGTGCAGGTACATCGTGCCGGACACCCGGGCCAGCACGATGTCTCCGGGCTCCAGCAGGGCGGGGTCGGCGGGGGCGACGCGCACGCGTTGGCGGCTGTGGACGAGCGGGACCATGGACGTGCCGGTGGGCCGGAACTCCACCGTCGCGCCCGCGCGGACACGGTCTGCCTGGACGTCGAGCATTCCCATCGGGCGAGTGTGCCCCGGCAGTGTGCCCGGCGGGTACCGGATTTCGCCGGCGGCCTCAGGCAGGAGGCGGCTCGACCTCCAGGAAGCGGCGGCGGCGGGGGCCGCGGTACAGCAGGCAGACCCAGCCGAGCCGTTCGAGCGCGGCCGCGCAGGCCGTGAGGCGTTCCTGCTCCTCCTCGGCCGCGCCGCTGCCCGGCGGCCCGAGCCAGGTCACCTCGACGCGGCCCTCCCCGGAATCGGCGGGGCCCACCCGGTACCCGGTCCGGGTGCGCGGACCGTCCGGGTCCCGCAGATCCCGCGCCGACGGCGCGATGCCGGCCGCCTCCAGTACGAGGGCCACCGCGCGCGGCATCATCCGGAGCTCCCACGGGGCGGGAACTCCCGCGCCGGCCGGGCCGTTGACGAGCCGGCGGATCTGCAACAGGCCCTCGTAGGCGGTGCGCAGCTCCGCCGCGCGTCCCGCTCCGGAGGGCACGGGGCCGTCGCCGCTCGCCGGTTCGAAGCCCTGCCCGGGTGTGTTCACGTACGGCCGTCCCCTCGTCCGATCCGGTACCTGTGGGTGTGTCCGGTTCCGTCCGGTCCCGGTCGGTCCCGTCCGGTCCGTTTCTGAGTACCTCGCACTCAACGGCCTGAGTATCCGGCCCGATTCCCCGGACGGCCCCCGCTGATCGAATGGGGGCATGACCTCCGAGACCGTCACCGGCACCGTGACCGCCACCGCCACCGCGCCCGCCGCGAGCCGCCCGCGGATGCAGCAGCACGTGACCACCGCCGGCTCGGCCCTGGCCGTGGCCCTGGTTCCGCTCGTGGTCGGGGTCCTGGTGGCCAAGGGGCTCGCCGCGGACCCGCACGCGCCGGTCAACGCCCTGATCACCGGCGGTGGCCAGCGTGCCGGTCTGCCGCGGGCGGAGTGGCGCCGCCGCGGGCACGCCACGATGCGCCGGCTGCGCACGGTCCGGCGCGGTGCCGTGCGCGGTGCCGTCCGGGGCCGTGCCTACGTGACGCCCGGCCGCCCGGCGGGTCGCTGAGCCCGCAGCCAGCCCTCGGCGGCCTTCGGGGAGCGCAGCCGCACCACCCGCAGCGGGGCGAACCGGGCCTCACCGGCCAGCCCGCCGATCTCCGCGCGCCGGGCCCCGTACTGGGACCAGGCCCACCACGCGGGATGGTCGGCGAGCAGCCACTCCCGCCACCGCTCCCGGTTGCCGCCGAACAGCCGCTCCCGCAGCAGGCTCCGGCGCAGCGAGCGCACCAGCACCCGGCGCATGACGGTACGGCGCGGCTGGTCCAGCCACACCACGGTGTCGGCCCGCTGCCACAGCACCTCGCGGGCGGCCTCGGGCCCGTGGGAGTCGAGGATCCACCGGTCGTCCTCCGCGATCCGCGCGAGGTCCGCGACGTAGGACGGGCTGACGGCCCACCCCGGCCCGGAGAAGTGGAGCTCGTCCATCTCGTGGTACGGCAGGGCGAGCTGCCGTCCCAACTCCCGGGCCAGGGTCGACTTGCCGGCTCCGCTGATGCCGACCACGAGTACGCGTTGCATCAGCGGAGCCTAACCGGAGGCTCGGGCGCTCAGGCGCCGAGCGGCTCCTGCAGTTCGGTGACCCACTGGTCGCGGTCCTCCGGGCAGGCCAGCGACACCTCGCGGGCGTAGCCGGAGGAACGCTCCCCGTTCGCGTCGATCCACTGGGCCAGGGCCTGCGCGGTCGGCAGGACGGATTCCATGGAACCCCGGTGCACGACCGTCGCCGCCCGCTCGACTGCGGGCAGCACGACGATGCGCACGTCGCCCCCGAGGTCCTCGGCCCGGACGTCGGCCGCCACCGCGACCCCTGCGTGGACCAGGACGGCACCGGGGCGCGACGCGTCACCGGCGTCCTCGTAGTACGCCACGCCGGGGTTCGTCAGCGTGACGCCGGCGGCCTCGACGCGGCTCAGCAGCTCCTCGTAGAGCGGGTTGATGACCGGGCCGATGTCCTGCCCGTCGTAGCTGGCCGCGACCCCGCTCAACTCGGCGAGGCGGACGGGCGGAAGGCTCTTCACGACGATGTCGATGGAAGACATGATTCCCTCGTTCTCGATGATCCGGAGCCTCGTCTCGACCTGGGTCAGCCGGGCCGCCGCAGCGGCCATGGCCGATTCCAGTTCCGCCTGCCGCAGCCGCAGCATGCCGCGCAGCTCGTCCGCGCTCACCAGCTCGTCGAGGATCGACCCCACCTGTTCCAGGCTGAAGCCGAGCTCCTTGAGCGCGATGACACGGTTGAGGCGGGCGAGCTGCCCGGCCTCGTAGTAGCGGTAGCCGCTGGCGGGGTCGACACGGGCCGGGTGCAGCAGTCCGAGGGCGTCGTAGTGACGCAGCATGCGGACCGACACCCGGCCGTGCTTGGCGAAGTCTCCGATGGTGAACATGACGCCTTCCAGTGCAGGCCCTGACACGGTGTGAGAGTCAAGCCCGCCCAGAGTATGCAGCCGTCTGCGCAGCCATCGGGCCAGGTCAGCGGCCGGCTTGGCGGATGCAGAGATCCACGATGGAGGGCGGCAGCGAGCCTTCCGCGGCCGCGCACAGCTCGTCCGTACGGGGCAGCGGGGGTACGGGGTTCCGTACGGGCCGTTCGGGCCGGGCGGCGGCCGACTTGGGCGGGTGGGCGCGGCGCGGCGCGGACGGCTTCGCGCGCCGTTCGGCCGCCGGGCGGGGGGCTTTGGCGGCACGCCGGGCCGCTTCGTGCCCGTCGCCCCGGCCGGCCGAGCCGGATACGTCGGCGCCTTCGGTGCCGTCCCGGCCGGGACCACCGCCCGCCGGGAGTGCGCCGAGGGGCAGGGGCTCGGCGGGCCGCCCGAGCGCACCGGCCGCGGGCGACGCGTCGGCGCCGCTCGCATCCGGCGCACCGGCGGGCGGTACGGGGCCGGGCGCGGGCACGTCGGACACCCGCGGGCCGCCGACGGACACGCAGCCGGCGCTCGCGAGGAGGGCGACGAGGGAGAGGGGGAGGACCCGGCGTAACTGCATCGGACCACCATGCCGCACGGGCGGGCGGACCGGTTCCCGCGCTCCCGCACGCGGGTGGGCCGGGCGGGGGACAGGTGGGCCGGGAAGGGCGCCGTGGGGGCTGCTGAAACGGTTCGCTGAGCTCACTCCGATCGTTTCTGCCGTGTCGGGAGGTTCACCGGCCCGGGAGAACGCGCACGTGGACGAGGGGGGCGAGGGGTGGACCTGACGGAGAAATCCCGACAAGGTTCGGATGGGAACGACAGTGCGGATGCCGGGGGAGGCGCGACCTCCGGTGTTCCGCACCGCCGTGCCGGCTCCCCGGACCGGCTCCCCGGACCGGACACGCCCTAGCGGCGGGCACGCTCCGGTGGGCCGCCCGCCCGCCCATCTGCCTGCCCCGTATGGAGTCTCGACCCATGACCGCAGCCCCCGCGCCCGGCAACGAACCGCAGTCCCCGGAGCCGCAGCATCCGCCCACGCCCACGCCCACCGTCACCCCCGCCCCCGGATCGCCCGAAGGGCCCGCCGTCTCCGCGAAGGGCGCGGCGGTCGCGCCGGACCAGGCCGTCGCGCCGGATCAGGCCGTAGCCGGGTGGCGGGGATGGGGAGCCGTCGGGGCGGTGGCGCTCGGCATCTTCTGTCTCATCACCTCCGAGCTGCTGCCCGTCGGCCTGCTCACCTCCGTGGGCGCCGATCTCGGCGTCTCCGACGGCACCGCCGGACTGATGGTCACCGTGCCCGGGCTGATCGCGGGGTTCTGCGCTCCGCTCGTCACCGTGGGCGCCGGCCGGCTCGACCGGCGCTGGGTCCTGGTCGTGCTGATCGCCCTGATGGCCGTCGCCAACCTGGTCGCGGCCCTCGCGCCGGGCTTCGGGGTGCTGCTGGCCGCCCGGCTGCTCGTAGGGGTCAGCGTCGGCGGGTTCTGGGCCATAGCCGGCGGGCTCGCCGTCCGCCTCGTCCCGGCGCACCACGTCGGCCGGGCCACCGCGCTCGTCTTCGGCGGCGTCCCCACGGCCTCGGTGCTCGGCGTCCCCGCCGGAACCCTGCTCGGCGAACTCGGCGGCTGGCGCTTCGCCTTCGCGGCCGTGGGCGGTCTCGGAGTCCTCACCCTGGCCGCACTGCTCCTGCTGCTCCCCGCGCTGCCGCCGACCCGGACCATCACCTTCGCCCAACTCCCCTCCCTGCTCCGGCGCAACCGCGCGGTCCGGGCCGGGGTGACCGTCACCTTCCTGCTGGTGACGGGGCAGTTCGCCGCCTACACGTTCGTACGGCCCCTCCTGGAGGACGTGTCCGGTGTGGACACCGCCTACGTGAGCACCCTCCTCCTCGGCTACGGAGCGGCGGGCGTCGCCGGCAACTTCCTGGCGGGCGCGCGCGACCCGTACCGTGCGCTGTTCACGGTCGGTGCCTCCCTCGCGGTGATCCTGGCGCTGCTCGCCACGGTGCCGGGAGCGGTCGCCGGGACGGTGCTGCTGCTGGCCTGGGGGCTCGTGTACGGCGGGGTCTCGGTCAGTCTCCAGAGCTGGATGATCAAGGCCGCACCGGACGAGGCGGAGGCCGCCTCCTCGCTGATGGTGGCGATGTTCAACCTGGCCATTGCCGCAGGTGCGCTGGGGGGAGGTCTCGCCGTCGACGGGATCTCGGTGCCGGCGGCCGCCTGGGCCGGAGCCGCCCTGATGGCCCTGGCCGCCGTCACCGTCCGGGTCACCTCGACCTCCCGTACGGCCACGCGCACGGTCGCGGGCGGGGGTGAGGCGTCCACCTCTGGCGGCCTCGCCGGCACCCGCGACGCTTCACCGGCCGACCAGCGATAGACCCTGGCGATAGACCCCAGCGGCAGAGCCCAGCGGTAAGCCGCGGAACAGGAGTTGACCGTCCGCAATCCGGACGGCCGACCTCCCAGACTGGCAGAGGAACCGCTCCCGACGGGGTGATTCCGGTGAAGAGGTCATGCCAGGACGGGGCGGATGGGGCAGATCGGACATCCGGCTTGACCTGGGGCATCTCCTGGAGAAAGAGTGCGCCGGTCGAACACCACCAGCCGGACCGGCCGCGCCCGCGCATCCGCACGTCCGGCGTCACCGCACGACCCGCACCTCGGAGATCCCCCGCATGCTCATGTCCGCCCGCTCTCCCCTGGCTTCGGCAGCGGTCGGCTGCCCCGTCGCGGGCATGCCCGCGCCCCCGGCGACCGGCGGCGGCCGCGTCGCGCCCGTCGGTGCCGGGTCCGGTGCCGGTGCCTGCACCAGCGCCGGACCCGGGGCGGTCCTGGTCGCCCGGCGGCGCAGGACCTGACGGGCCGGGTACGGGGGCCGACACCGCACCGCCGCGCCGGCCCCCGTATCCCCTCCCGCGAAACCACCGTGTCCACCGACCCCTATGAGAGGGGGATCGTGCCCGACGACGATCGCTTGCTCGTACGCCCCTACGTGGCCCCCTCGGGCCCGCTGCCCGGCTCCTCCGCGCCCGCCTGGCCCGAGGAGTCCGGGCGGATCCACGTACCGACGCGCTTCGGGGCTTCCGGTGCGGCGCCCGGGCCCTCGCGCACGCCGGGTCCGGACCCCGCGCCCGCGGACCGGACCGACTCCGCGGCGGCCTCGCGGACTTCGGGCGCCGCTGCCGCTGAGACGGCCGACCGGCGGGGCAGCCGGCTCCCGTTCGTGGGGCTCGCGCTGCTCGCGCTCGGGGCCGCGGGGGCCCTCGCGTTCCTCCTGCGCAGCCCCGACCGGGAGCCGCCGCGCGCCGTTGTTCCGCCGCAGCTGTCGGTTCCGATCCTCCCCGCGCGCAGCCCGGGGGCGGGCGAGGAGCCCGCGCCGGGCGGGGAGTCCGTGAGCCCGCCCGCGCCGGGCGGCCCGTCCGCGACGGCTCCGCCGGTCACGGGGCGGCCCTCTTCGGGCCCGTCGCCGAGTACGAGCCGGGACCCGAAGCCCACGGGCCCGACGGGCACGCGCCCGGCGCCGGGCGGCGGCGGGACCCTGGGTCCGGGGGACCGCGGGGCCGAGGTGCGCGCCCTGCAGGAGAGGCTCCACGCGCAGGGGTTCACGTACGTCTCCCTCACCGGCGTCTACGACGAGCAGACCCGGCGCGGTGTCCAGCAGCTCCAGCAGAACAGGAGCATCAAGGGCGACCCGCCGGGCATCTACGGTCCGGCGACCCGCGCGGCCTTCGGAGACGAAGGCTGACCCGGCCCGTGACACGGCTCGCCCGGTCAGCGCCCGCCGGCGACGCGCAGGATCGTACCGGTCGTGTACGCGGCGTCCGCGGACAGCAGCCAGGCGATGGCCGCGGCGACCTCCGCCGGCTGACCGGCCCGCCCGAGCGGGATCTCGGCGGCCGCGAGCGCCGGGCGGTCGGGGTCGCCCATGGCGGCGTGCATGTCGGTGTCGATGATGCCGGGAGCCACGGCGTTGACCCGGATCCCGTCCGGGCCCAGCTCCTTGGCGAGGCCCAGGGTCAGGGTGTCGGTGGCGGCCTTCGTCGCGGCGTAGTGCACGTAGCGGCCGGGACTGCCCAGGGTGGCGGCCGCGGAGGAGACGTTGACGATCGCGCCGCCGCCCGACTCGGCCATGTCCCGGGCGGCCCGGCGGCAGCAGAGCAGGTACCCGAACAGGTTCACGTCGAGCACGCGGCGCAGGTCCTCGGTCCGGATGTCGGCGAGCCGGCCCGGGGTGCCGGTCACTCCGGCGTTGTTGACCAGCCCGGTCACGGCGCCGAACTCGGCTCCGGCTATGTCGAAGAGCCGCTCCACGCCGCACTCCTCGGAGGTGTCGCCGCGCACGGTCACGCACCGCCCGCCGGCCTCCCGCACCCGGTCGGCGGTGGTCTTGGCGGCGGCGTCGTCGTGCAGGTAGCCGAGGACGAGATCGTGCCCGTCGGCGGCGAGCCGGACGCATGTGGCGGCGCCGATACCCCGACTGCCGCCGGTGACGATCGTGACCGGACGACGTGACATATGAGCCTCCTGTGTGACGCATTACCCCGTGTCGTGCCCACACCTGGGATCGCCGCAGGCTACACCGCGACCACCTGCCGGACGAGCACGAACGGACTCCCGCAGCACGCTGCCGAGCGGATGGCGGCGCATGTACGGATCCACGCGCGCACCCGTGCGTACGGGTCCTCCGGGCCGGGGGTCCGCCGGTGCGGCCGGGGCCCGGGAGGGGCGTGAGCGCGGGCGACTACAGTGCCGACATGGACGCAGCGAACACGGCCACCGGCACGGCCACCGGCACCGGAACGGCCACCGGCACCGGCCCGGCCCCGACCCTGGAGGACGTGGCACGGGCCGCCGGGGTGTCCCGGGCCACGGTGTCCCGCGTGGTGAACGGGGTCCGCAACGTGGACCCCGCCATCCAGCAGGCCGTCCAGCAGGCCGTCGCCGCGACCGGATACGTACCGAACCGCGCGGCCCGCTCGCTGGTGACCCGGCGCTCGGGCGCGGTGGCGCTGGTGGTCTCGGGCGCGGGAGCCGACACCGGCCGGGTGTTCCAGGACCCCTTCTTCGGGCGGGTGGTGAGCGGGGTCGTACGGGCCCTGCGCCCGCGCGGGGTGCATCCGGTGCTGCTGTTCGCCGACGGGGAGGCGGACCGCGCGCAGGTGGTCGCGTACCTCGCCCAGGGCGGTGCGGACGGGGCGCTGCTCGTCACCACCGACGGCCGGGACCCGCTGCCCGAGCTGCTCGCCCGCGCCGGTCTGCCCGCGGTGCTCTTCGCCCGGCCGGCGCCCGGGGTTCCGCTGGACTGGGTCGACCTGCGCCACCGCGAGGGCGGGGCGCTGGCCGCCCGGCACCTCCTCGCCCGGGGCTGCCGGCGGCTCGCCGCGATCGGCGGCCCGGCGGACGTCCCGGCGAGCCGGGACCGGGTGGCGGGCTTCAGGGAGGCCCTGGACGGAACGGCGGTACGGGTGGCCGAGGCGGACTTCACGCTGGACGGCGGCGAGCAGGCGATGCGCGCACTGCTGGCCGAACGCCCGGACCTGGACGGGGTGTTCGCGGCGAACGACCTGATGGCCCAGGGCGCCTGCCTGGTGCTGCGCGAACACGGCCGCCGGATCCCCGAGGACGTGGCGGTGGTCGGCTTCGACGACTCCGGCGCGGCGGTGGCGGCCAGACCCCGCCTGACGACGGTTCGCCAGCCGGTCGAGGAGATGGCGGCGGAAATGGTCCGCCTCCTCCTGGACCGGATCACCGGCACGGCCCCGGCGGACCCGGCGGCAGTGCTCTTCGACCCGGAACTGGTCGTCCGCGACTCGGCGTGAGCCTGCCGGTTCCTCCGTACGGTCGGCCGCAGGCTGCGTAGGCCCGTGGTGCTGGATTCGGAGGGGGACAAGGAGGGCAGCCGCCCGCTCATCGGCTTCGACGTCGGCCGCGACCGGGTGCTGGTGCGGCCCAACGGGTAGACGGCGTGCGGGAGATCAGGGCCGCCGCGCGGCCCGGAGCGGGATGCTCAGCAGTCGAAGGCCGACCAGCAGATGTCGTTCCGCAGCCGCTGGTCGTCCAGGACGAGGGCGCGGATCGGCTCCGGGAGCTGCTCGCGCTGCCACCGGCATTCCCGGCGGCCCGCCGCCTCGCCCTCGCCTTCCGGTGCTGCGGCGCGGGCGGCCTTGACCGCGTAGGCGGCGGCGCCGAGCTCGTGTGCGGCTACGTGGGCGACCGCGCCGGCCTGGCCCGCGGCGTACGCGGCGTGCCGGGCCGCCCCGCGCAAGTCCCTGGCCGCGCCCATCGCATGGCCGCCCGCCGCGCGCGAGGCGGTCATCGTGACCTCGCCGCGCACCCAGGCGCGAGCGTGCTCGATCGCCCGGCGCGGCCGCGGGTCCTCGGGCCGGGCCGACTCGAACAGGCCGAGGACGTGTTCCGCGCAGGACGCCGCCCACAGGGCGAGGAGGTGATGGTCCGGGTCGGTGAGGGTCCCGCCGCGGCGGATCGTCACGAAACGGGGGTCCCGGATCTTCGGGAGGATCATCGGGCTCTCAGCTCCGCTCAGTTGGCTTTCATTGTGTTCCCTGGCCGGGTGGACGCCGGAGTAGCGCCCCGGTACCGCCCGCCCCGGCCGGGCCCCGCCGCCTACCCCCCGGCCGGCGTCGGGCCGCCGCGGGTCTGGAGCGAGGTCTGCCAGCCCGGCGCCTCCGTCGCGGGCTCCGGCGGGGTGCGCCGGCCGCCCGCGGCGAAGAAGGCCGCCAGGGGGAGGGTCGCCGCGCCCACCGTGACCGCGTCCGGGCCCAGGGAGCCCATCTCGATGGTGACCCGCGCCGCCGGATGGCGCAGCGAGTAGCGCATCGCGTGTTCCCGTACCGCCGGGAGGATGTGCGGGCCCAGCATCAGGCCCGCCCAGCCGCCGATCAGGATCCGCTCCGGCTGGAAGAGGTTGATCACGTCCGACAGGCCCGCACCCAGGTACTCCGCGGTCTCGTCCAGGAGGTCGAGCGCGACCTTGTCCCCGCCGCCGGCCGCCGCCAGCAGCGCGGCCAGGGCGTCCTCCTCGCCCCCGGGGACGACGTCTCCGGCGACGGCGTCTCCGGCAGCCGAGCCCCCGGCGGCCGAGTCCCCGATGGAAGCGTCCCCGACGGAAGCGTCCCCGCCGACCGCCGCCGTCACCCCGCCGCCGCCCCGCTCCGCCCACCGCGCCAGGAGCGACTCCGCCCCCGTGTAGGCCTCCAGGCAGCCCAGTGCCCCGCAGCGGCAGCGCCGGCCGCGGACCTGCACCGTGAGGTGGCCCCACTCCAGTGGCGCGCCCCCGGTGGCGTCGTAGTCCGGGGAACCGTCGGTGATCAGGCTCGCTCCGACGCCGGAGCCGAAGAGCACGACCACGGCGTCCCGGGCCCCGCGCCCCGCGCCGAACCACATTTCCGCCTGGCCGAGCGTGCGCGCACCGTTGTCGATGATGTACGGGACCTCGGGCGGTACGGCTCCCGTCGCGCGCAGCAGTGCCTCCAGCGGGACGGCGTCCCAGCCGATGGTCTGCCCGTGGACGACGGTTCCGCCCGGTGCGTCGCGGTCGACGATGCCGGGTACTCCGACTCCGACCCCCAGGAGCCGGTCCGGCCCGATCCCGGCCCGCTCCAGGACGGTGGCGATCCCGCTGCGGATGTGGTCGACGATCGGGCCGACGTCGTAGCAGCCGCGCGGCTGCAACGGCAGCTCGGTGCGGGCCAGTTCCGTGAGCGTCAGGTCGAACAGCTCGACCCTGACCCGGGTTTCGCCGACGTCGATGCCGATCATGTGCGCGCTGCCGGGCGCGACGCGCAGCAGCGTACGCGGGCGGCCGCCGTCCGAGTCGACGATGCCGGCCTCCTCCAGCAGTCCGTCCGCGACGAGTTCGCCGACCACGTTGCTGACGGATCCCGAGCTCAGCCCGGTCGCGGGTCCCAGTTCCTGCCGGCTCAGGGGCCCTCCGAAGTACAACTGCTGCAGCACGGCGCTGCGGTTGCCCCTGCGTAGGTCCCGCACCGTACGTCCACTGCGCCCCGTCGTCATCTGACTCCTTCCGCCCCTGACATCGATCGCAACATACCGTGCGGAACCGCCGGGCGCGATCCTTCGCCGCCGCTTATTTCACGTCCTAAATTAATTCCCCGGGTCCACCGGCCCCCCTCCTGCGCGCCGCGCCGCACCCGCCCCTCCTCCCGGGACGGGCACGGTGCTTCGTGGTGGGATGGGGGGCGGGGGCAGGTGAACGGCTCACGGAGAGGCGAGAGGTATGTCCGAGGACGAAGAGGGCACCATGCGGGCGATGACGTACGACACGTACGGCGGAGTGGAGGTGCTCTCCGAGACCCGGATCCCGGTACCCAAGGTCGGGCCCGGCGAGGTCCTCGTCCGGGTCCGGTACGCCTCCGTCAACCCCGTCGACTGGAAGATCATGGCGGGCGGTCTCGACGGCCTGATGGACGTCGTGTACCCCGTCGTCCCCGGCTGGGACGTGGCCGGGACGGTCGAGTACGTGGGCATCGACACCCCGGAGTTCACCGCCGGCGACGAGGTGGTCGCCTACGCCCGCAAGGACTACGTGCACGGCGGGACCTTCGCCGAGTTCGTCACCGTTCCCGTACGGGCCCTCGCGCCCAAGCCCGCCTCCCTGACCTGGCAGCAGGCCGCCGGGCTGCCCCTGGCCGGCCTCACCGCCTACCAGCTGCTGACGCGTCTGGACACCGGCAAGGAGGACACCGTCCTGGTCCACGGGGCCGCGGGCGGCGTCGGCTCCCTGGGCGTGCAGATCGCCCGGGCGCTCGGCGCGCGCGTCATCGGCACCGCCTCCGCGCGCAACCACGACCGGCTGCGCGAGCTGGGCTGCGAACCCGTCGAGTACGGCGACGGCCTCGCCGAGCGGGTCCGCGCCCTCGCACCCGACGGGGTCACCGTCGTCGCCGACTTCGTCGGGGGAGTCCTCGACACCACCCTGGCGGTACTGGCCGAAGGCGGCCGGCACGCCTCCATCGCCGACCACACCGTGCTGGGCTCCGGCGGCCAGTGGATGTGGGTGCGCCCCGTCGGCACCGACCTCGCCGAGCTGGGCCGGCTGGCCGACGCCGGGCAGCTCACCGTCACCGTCGCCGAGACCTTCCCGCTCGCGGAGCTGGCGGCCGCGTTCGAGCTCAGCCGGGAGGGACACACCGCCGGGAAGATCGTCCTGGAGGTCTGAGCCCGGCGCCGCGGACGCGGCTGCGCCGTAGGCGTGCGAACGCACAACCGCGCGCCGCCCGGGTTGGTTCGGGGCGGCGCGCGGAACGTGCGGGAGCGTCGTGCCGGGGATCAGGCGCAGGCCCGAACCGGAACAGGCAGTAGCCGGTGCCCCGTTGGGTCGGGCCGGGGCGTGCGCACCGGCCCAACGGGTGAGCGGGCGCCTACGGGAGGCGGCCGTCGGGGCCCAGTACGGTACCGGCCTCCGGGTGGAACTGGTCGTAGCCGCGGTTGTTGCACTGCAGACCGCCCTTGATGCAGTGCTCCACCATGGCGTTCAGGGTGCGCTCGTCCCACGCGTTGAAGAAGTCGTAGTGGAAGGTGTGGCCGGACCCGCTGGACAGCCTCACTTGCGACATGTCACCGCTGACCGGGAAGGCCATCTTGAACTCGACCATCGGGACCGCGACCGGGTGGGAGGCGGGGCAGACGTTGTCGTTGTTGCCCGGCTTGGTGACCGGGTAGGCCATGTGCGCCTTGTGGTCCGGGACGTCGAGGTTCTTGCCGTCCCAGCAACTCGGGGACTGCATACGGATGTTGAGCTGGGATCCGGCCGGGCAGTTGGCCGGGAACTCGGTGTTCTTGAAGCTCTCGCCGCACTCCCAGCCCTCGACCCAGCCCTTGTGCGCGCGGAACTCCGCCGCGGTCTGGGTCGGGCTGCCGACGACGAAGCGCAGACCCTTGGGGAACGGGCGCACGCTCGTGTAGTCGGTGACCCCGGTCTTGTAGTAGATGGTCTGGGGGCCGGTGGGCAGGACCTTCTGGGTGCCGTTGAGGAGCGTCGGCATCCAGTAGCCGGACAGGTCGCCGACCGCGGTGCAGGCCGTGCTGCCGGCACTCAGGGAGGCGGTGGTGCTGTTGGCGTCCGTGGCGGTGTTGCCCATGAAGGTGTGGTCGTGCGAGGCGCCGGGCCGGCCCGCGTACACGATCGGGTCGTCGGGCGCGGTCTTGGTGACCGAACAGTTCGCCTGGAACTCGTGGAAGTAGCGGTCCGGCGGGTTGTTCCAGGACGGGGTCACGCCGGTGACCTGCGGAACGGCCGGGATGTAGCCGTCGCCGTCGGGGTCGTCGCCCCCGGCGACCGCCGCCACGGCGGAGTGGTCCATGTTCATGTGGACGGCGCCGGAGTCGGGGGAGGCCTGTGCGGTGAGCGTGGTGGCGCCGAGGCCGGCGGCCGCGGTCACGGCGATGGCCGCCGAGACCAGGAGCGCGGACAGGGTCCGCGGTCGGAGATGCATCGTTCGTTCAGCTCCTTGTGGAGGGAGGGGGAGGGGAGGGCGCGGGGTGGGAGAGCGCTCTCTCACGTGCCCCGGAAAACGCGGGGCGGCCGGTGGCCGCCCCGCGAACCGGGCGTCAGGGGGTGATCAGGGGAAGGAGACGACGGTGGAGGGGGTGGTCGAGGTGCCCGAGGTCGGGGCACCCGTGTTGTTGATGACGTGCTCGTACTGGCCGTTGCCGCCGAGCGAGACCACGAGGATGTCGTGGAACTTCACGCCGGGCTTCACCGGGACCTGGAAGCCGTGGTCCTGACGGATCGTCGGGTCCACGTTGTAGTAGCAGTAGCTGCCCAGGCCCCAGCCCTCGTGGGTGTTGACCGAGTCGGCGACCTTGTAGGCGGCGTACCCCTTGACCGAACCGTTTTGGATCGCGGCCTGGTTGGGGGCGTCGTACGCCTTCTCGTTCTGGAAGAAGATGGTGCGGCCGCGCTCGCCGTTCCACTCCACGTCGTACTTGTTGAAGTGCTCGACGAACAGGCCGGTGGCCAGGACGTCGTCGCCGTTGACGCGGAACCCGTAGTCGGAGCGGTTGGTCTCCCAGCCCACCCCGTCGCCGTGGTCGGCGCGCCAGATCCAGGTGTGGTCGACGATCGTGTCGTGGTTGTTGATCACCATGCCGACCGTGGCCTTGCCGGCGCCCGCGCCGCCGACGCGGATGAACACGTCCTGCACGGTGGTCGGGTTCGCCGCGTGGTCCGTGGTGGTGCCGGCCGGGCCGACCTCCAGCAGGCTCGGAGAGTTGACCTGGCCCGCGTCGACCAGGAAACCGGCGAGCTTGACCCCGTCGACGTCGCCGACCTTCATCGCCGTCACCCCGTTGTCCGGGATGATGGTGGCGAGGCCGAGGCCCAGGACGACCGTGTCCGCACGGTTGACCTGGATGGTCTGGTTGACGTGGTAGACGCCCGGGGTGAAGAGCAGGTGCAGGCCCTGGGCCAGCGCCTGGTTCATCGTGGCGGCGGTGGTGCCCGGCTTGACCACGTAGAACTGGCTCAGCGGGATCGAGGAGCCCTGCGGGGCTCCGTTGCCCCAGGAAGTGCCGCGGGCGTTGGTGCGCTTGGCCGGGACGAACACCTTGTACTCGGAGCCGTCCAGGTAGAGGAACGGCTTCTCCCGCGAGACCGGGGTGGTCTCCAGGGTGGTGTAGCGCGGCTCCGGGAAGCTCTGCGCGGGTGCGCCCTGGGTGCCGGAGAAGACCTGGTTCCAGACGCCGTTGGACCAGCCGCCGATGGAGCTGTCACGGGTGTACCACTGCTGCTGCGAGTAGTTGCCGACCTGGCCGTCGATCTTGGAGTCGGCGATGAAGCCGCCCGAGGACCAACCGTAGCCGGACGGGGCGAGGTTGAGGCCGCCCTTGACGTGCATCCGGCGGAACGGCGCGGCCTGGGAGACGGCCCAGCGGTCGGTGCCGTTGACCGGGTTGAGCGCGAGGTTCTCGGCCGAACGCCAGAAGTTCTGGGTGGCGTTGCCGCCGAACCAGCCCGCGTCCACGGTCACGTCGCCGTTGATGTTGGTGTCGTCCGGGCTCAGCCCGAGGCCGGAGATCGAGGTGTAGAAGCCGATCTGGGCGTTGAGGCCGTTGTAGGTGCCCGGCTTGAAGAGGAACTGGTAGCGCCCGGAGCCGAACTGCGCCGACTCCTGCTGCGCGAAGACCTCGTCCAGCTTGGCCTGGATGTTCGGCGTGGACGGGTCGAAGACGATCACGTTGGGGCCGAGGTCGCCGCCACCGGGGAGCTGCGGGCCGGTGCCGCCGGTGGTCCCGTAGACCTGGAACTCCCAGAGGGAGTAGCCGTATCCGGTGGTCCGCTGGGTGCCGTACACGCGGACGTAGCGGGCCGTGCCGGTGATGTCGTGGGTCTGCACGCCGCCCGTGCCGTTGGCCGTGGAGTAGGCCGTGGACCAGTTCGCGCCGTCCGTGGACAGCTCGACGCGGTACGCCTTCGCGGCGGCGGTCTCCCAGCGCAGGACGACCTGGCTCAGCTGGGCGGCCGCACCGAGGTCGACCTGTATCCATTGCGGGTCGGAGAACTGGCTCGACCAGCGCGTCCCGTTGTTGCCGTCGACGGCCGCGGAGGCGGGGGTGCCGGCGCCCTCGGAGGAGGAGGCGGTGGCGGGCTTGCCCTGGGAGAGGAGCGTGGGGGCGGCGGTTGCCGCGGTGCTCGGCAGGAGCGCGAGGAGGGCCGCGACCAGGACGCCGGCGAGGGAAGCCACGGTCAGCCGGGACGGACGCGAGACACGATGCGCCCGGTGCGGTGGGTGGGCGGAGAGGAGGGGCATGCGGGGCTACTCCTGACGTTGTGGATCCGGGGGGATCGAAGCGTGAGTGAACTGCCCGGCGCCGGGGCCGTCAAGGGTTTGAGCGTTCATGAACTGAAGATCCAATGACGTGTCAAACGCGCATCAGGCCTGTGAACTTGGAGTTTCTTCAATCCTTGTGAAAAGTATTGACGAAAAAACTTCACGGGACTCTACTGAGGCTCTGACCGCTCCGTCTCGCCGTGCCCGTCAGGGCGTGCCGTTCGGGTCGGGGAGGACCGGCCCGCGGTGCCCGCCACCACGGTCCGGTCTGATCCGTACGGCACGCCCTGGGCGAGGCGGAGCTCTGGTCGGGGCTGCTCGCGACGTTCGGAGGGTGGGGTCCGATGGCTGGCCCGCAGCCTTCGTGCGTTCGTTACTTGTCGTCAGGGAAGGTCGGGGACGGTCCCGCAGTCAGCCCACGTCACCTCGGTGCCGGGGAGCGTCGCCGACCAGGGTGCGGCCAGGGCCGCCAGGGTGCGTGCGTCCGGCGGCGTGTGGCCGAGGCCGATCGCGTAGCGGGCCAGGACCGGGGTCCGCTCGAAGGGCCGGGGCCAGGCGTGGGCGTCCGTGCACCCCGCCTCGGCCAGGGCGCCGAGCAGGGCGCGCAGCCGCCCTCGGGTGCGGCCCAGGTTGTCCTCGAAGTCGTGGGTCCGCGAACCCGTCACGGTGACCACGGCCCAGGCGGCGTTCCGTCGATGCGGGGGAGCGGCGACGGCGTCGGCGAGCCGCACGGTGGGGCTCTCCTCCAGTGCCTCCCATGCGGTGAACAGCTCGCGCGTGAGCAATTCGGCTACTCCGGCGGTGACTTGGGCGGTACAGCTACGGACCGGGGCGGAGGGAGTCAGCACGGTGACGGGGTCACCGGCGGCGCCCTGCAAGGCCGTTGCTGCCGTTGCCGCTGCCGTTGTGGTCGCGGTCGCGGTCTCCGGTGCGGGCGCGGCCTGCGGCCGGTCCAGGGTCACCGGGGTGCGCCAGTCCCACGCGGCCCAGGTGGCGAAGAAGGTGCGCAGCAGGGGCCCGGGGGAGAGGTCGGGGGCGGAGCGGACCGTGCGGGCGGCCAGCACCGACCAGGCGAGTCCCGGCAGTCCGCCGAAGGGCGCCGAGTCCAGACCCCGGGACCTGGCCCAGGCCTTGACCTCGCGCGCCAGCCGGGCGAACGCCGCGTGCTCCGGGCCCACGAACTCCCGTACCGCCTCGGCGTCGCTCACCGCACTCAGCGCCACCGCCGCGGCCTCGCCCAGCTCCGCCCGCCGGGCGACGGCCCGCTCCGGCGGCACCGACCCGGTGGCGACCACCACGAGGTCCACGTCCAGTCCGGCGACGCCGAACCGCAGTCCCGGTACCCGGGCGCCGGTCACCTCGCGCAGCCGCACCGCCTCGGGAACCGCCGCCGCGACCCGCGCCCGCACCCCCGCCAGGTCGACGGCCCCGGGCAGCGCCACGACCAGGTCCAGATCGGCCCCGGCCGGCGCACACCCCATCTGCCGCGACCCGACCACGTGCACCACCCCCTCGGGCAGCGCCGCGCCAACCCGCTCAACGAGGGCGGCGGCGAGATCCGACCCATCGCCTCCGGCGCCGCGGGGTGTCGTGGGATGGGGTGGTTCGGGGAGCCAGTGGGTTCTTCCGGTGCCGAGTTCCACTGTGGCGCGGATCTGCATCGGGCCGTCTCCGCGTCGGGACAGGACGGCGAGTGTGGTGACGCGGGCCGGCCGGGCGGCCCCGAGGCGGGCTGCGAACTCGCGTTCCGCGCGGTGGGGATCGGGGCTGCGGCCCAGGGTCAGGTGGGGGGTGAAGCCCTCGGCCCGGGTCGGGCAGCCGGGGAAACGGGTGGCCAGGGCGCGGCGGAGCTCCTGCCACGGGGCGTCACCGGCCGCGGCCGGGTCGAGCCACAGGGTCGGGCCGAAGGCGTGCACGCCCTCCAGTCGCGCCGTGAACGCGGGCGTTTCCGCGGCCGCTTCGGCCAGCAGGGGCAGGGCCGCGTCGAAGGAGGATTCCGGTACGAAGCCGAAGAGCAGGTTCACGTGCGCGGGCCAGCGTTCCGCCTGCGGGTCGTGTGCGCGGCGCAGCGCCTCCACGGCCTCGTCGGGCGGCGGCAGCCAGGCCACCGCCGTCCGTGCGGTGGGCTGGACGTCCAGGACCGCGTGCCCGGAGACCGCGGCCCCGTCGGCGGCCGGGGTGAGGTCCAGAGTGGCCTCGACCCCGTAGTGGTCCGAGATGAAGAGGTCTTCCGGGGAAGGGGAGTTGCCGCGTAGTGCGGCCTCCGTCACGCGGATTTCCGCCGACCGCAGCAGGATCCGGTCCAGACGGGCGGCCCGGCCCGTCAACGACCCTACGGCCGCCAGGGGATTGGCGACCGGATCGAAGGTCGGGGTGTCGTCCCGCGGGCCGTGCGCCTCGGTCCACGCGTCCCGGAGTCCCAGTGTCACGGCCGGTCCCGCGGCTCCCGATCGGCCGTCGTTGAAGTCTCCGAGGAGAATCACGTCGGCCGCCTCGATACCCGCCAACCCCTCGGAAAGGCGAGTGAGTTCGGCCGTGCGCCGGTCCTCGCCCCGCTCCGTGTGGTCGCTCGTCAGATGCGTGGCCGCGACCACCAGCGGGCCGCCCGCCGTCTCCACGGTCACGGCGACGACCGCCTTGTGCGGACCCAGTACGTGAACGCCGGCCTCCCGCACCGGCAGCCGGCTCAGCACCAGCAGCCCGCTCTCCGCCACGTCCCGGCCGCCCGGGTCCGCGGCCACCGTGTAGCCGGCCCGGACCCACGGCTCGGCGAGCAGCATGCGGAGCAGCTCCCGCTCCACCTCCTGGAGGGCGATCACATCGGCGTCGGCGGCCGCCAGGTCGGCCAGGAGCAGCGGCCTGCGCCGTGCCGTGGCAATGCGCGGAGCGTCGTACCGGTCCCAGAGCGTGTTCCATGTCAACAGGCGGACGACTGAAGGGCGTTGAGTTCCGGAGGTCGCCCCCTCGGGTGCGGCCCGCCACGCGCCGTCGCCGGACGCGTCCCAGGCGTACGGCGTCCGTGCGGTGAAGAACGGCGCCCGCAGCAGCCTCGGGTCGCGGACCCGACCGGCCACCGTGCTGTCGATGATGTCGACGCCCGTCGCCCGGTCCCACACCAGCTCGCCGTCGGCTTCCACGAACAGCACCCGGTGCCAGGGGATGTCGCCGCCGGGCACGAAGGACGGCATGGGCACCCGCTTCGGCGCGGCCCCGCGCTGCAGCAGCCCCAGCGTGAAGCGGGCGGGATCGAAGCGGGGGTCCCAGCGGACCTGGTGGTAGAGCTCCTCGCTGGTACGCATCAGCCCTCCCCACGGGTCGCAGTGCCGATGGCCGTGCCGGTTGCCGTACCGGTTGTCGTACCGGTTGCCTTACCGATCGTGCCCGCCGTGTCCTCGACGGTTCCACTCGCCCCGATGTACCAGGTGCGGTGCGCCTCACCGGGATACGGCGGGACGAACCGGCGCAGCTGGGAGACCAGCACCTGCTCCGGCACCGGGTGGGTGCGCGCGGAGTTGCGGCGCATCAGCTCCGCCTCCTCGACCAGCAGTACGGCGTGGGTGACGAGCGCGTCACGCCGCCGGGCGACCGCACCGGCCAGCCCGCGCTGCTGGGCCGTGAGCGAGGTCGCGTCCCACACCACCGTGCCCCCTCGCCGTGCGGCCGAGGCGAGTGCGGAGTCCAGCCGGTCGAGGCCCTCGCGGAGCACGTCCGCGTTGTCCCGCTGGTCCGCGCGGGAACCCCGGGCACCGCGCAGGTCGTCGAGGCTGATGTAGGCCTCCACCCCGGTCAGGTTCCGTGCGTACGTGCTCTTCCCGCTGCCCGAGGGCCCGCAGAGCTGCACCAGCCGGGGGAAGGAAGCGCCGTCCCGCCACCGCCAGGTCGCCGCGACCGCCTCCTCGGCGCCGGTCAGTCGGCCCCGGCCGTAGGCGAGGCGCGCCTCGGCCCAGCAGCGGTCGGCGGCGTCACCGCCCGTACCGCCGCCGCCGTTTCCGTCCCCACTGCCGGTCGCATCCCCACGGCCGTCCCCGGCCCCGACCCCGTCGCCTATGCCGGCTCCGGCGAGGGCCTCACGCAGTCCGGTCCGCAGCGGCTCCAGCGGTGCGGGCCCGAGCAGCCCCGCCTCCTCGGCGTGCAGCGCGGACCACTCCACGCACTCGCGGGCCCCGTCGCCCCGTTCGCCGCCACCGCCGGACCCGGGGAGCGCCCCGGCCAGCGCGTGCAGCACCCCCAGATCGGCCGCCTCCGCCATCCGTACGAGCCCCGCCCGCCGTTCCGCGTCCGGGTAGGGGAAGGGCCGGCGCAGCGCCGGGTAGAGCCCGACCAGGTCCGCGACCCGCCGTGCGGTGGCCATCCCGAGCGGGCCCGCCGCCAGCCGGGCCGCGAGCACGGCCCGCGGTACGCCGTGCAGGGCCGCGGCCAGGATCCCGGCCAGCCGCGCCTCGCCGGACCTGCGCACGCCCAGCCCGTCGATGCGGTCCGCCACTTCGGCGACCGCCCGCTCGACTCCCGCGGCCGCGACCGCCAGGGCCGCCGTGTCCGCGGTGTCAGACATGTCCGCCCCCACCGCGCGGAGCAGCCCCGCCGGGTCCGGATCCGCGCCCGACCGGGCGTCCCAGAGGGCGGCCGCCGGACCGAGCCCGTTCGGCACGACCTGGGCGTACATCCAGTGCGTGTCCGTCTGTACGTGCCCGCCCCGCACCCACTTGGCCACGCACCGCCCGAAGTCGGCCCGGTCGAAGCCGGCCGCGGTGCGGACGACGTACCCCTCCTGCCGCGCCGTATCGAGCCGGAGCCGGCGCAGTGCCCGCTCGTCGAAGACCCCGCGCCACAGGACGCGCGGTCCCGGGACCCCGAGACCGCGCAGGAAGAGCACCGTCCGGTCCCAGTCCAGGCAGTGGTCGCCGTCCCACACCGAGAACCCGTAGAACCACGCGTCGAGTTCCTCGTACGCGAGGGAGTGCCGGGCGTAGACGTTCTCCCCGCACACCCGCCAACCGGCCGGGATCCCGGGGCCGATACGGCTCTGCAGGCCCTTCACCCAGGCCCGCGACGGATGGTGGCCCGAGTCGAGCGACCGGGCGTGCAGTCCGTCGGCGTACAGGGTGGTGTTCTCACCGTCGAGCTTCTCGGTGACCACGACCTCGCGCCCGGCGAACCCGGCCAGCATGCCGGGCCCGGTGGTCCGCTCGTCGTCGGACGTCGCACCCGGGGACCAGGGCAGGTGCGGGGTCCGGGGGTAGTGCGTACGCATGATCCGCTCCCTGCGGGCCGAGGCTGGTGCCCGGTCACTCTAGGGAGGCGGAACCCGCCCGGACCAGCGAATATCGGCGGCTCAGTAACCGACCGTGAACCGCTTGCCCGGGTGCGCGTCGCGCTCGATCTCGTCCAGCAGGGCGACCGCGAAGTCCTCCGTGGAGATCAGGCTGTTGCCGCGGTCGTCCACGACCAGGTCGTCGAGCCCCAGCCGGTACGTGCCCGTGCGGGTGCCCGGCTCGATCGTGGCGGCGGGGCTGAGGTTGGTCCAGTGGACCTCCTCCACCGGAACGGTCCGCAGGAAGTCGAGGGCGTCCCCGTGTGCGTGCATGAGGGCCACGATCGGCGCCGGAATCCCGGCCTGGTCCCACACCATCGGTCCGCCGGGGGTGCGCAGGGAGCCCGCACCGCCGACGGTGAGCACGCGCGGCCGGGGGCCGTCCTCGCCGAGTGCCTGGACGCCGCCGATCAGGGCCTTCGCCGCGCCGACGAGCGTGCCGGGATCCCCGGAGCCCGGACCGTACGCGCTGACCACCACGTCCTGACCGGCCGCCGCCCGGCTCACGGACGCGGTGTCGAGTACGTCGCCGCGTACGACGGAGATGTCCGCGGAGCTGGCTTCGGACTCGGCGAAGTGCGCGGGATCGCGCACGACGGCCGTGACCTCGTGTCCGCGCCCGAGTGCTTCGTGCAGTACACGGGATCCGATCGTGCCGGTCGCGCCGAAGAGAGCGATCTTCGCCATGGCCACTCCTGGAGATGGAGGCTGGCGGGTCCCCGGTCGGGGTCCGCCGGGCCCATCCAAGCGAATCCGGCGTCCCGCACCCGGCAGCGCCACGCGGTCAGTGGCAGCACGGTCGGGTGCCGGCGAAGCCTGGGGCGTGGTCCGCAAAGTCCCGCCTGCCTCGCGGTCACGGACGGCGCCGTCAGTGGCACAGCGCCACGATGGCCGGGTCCACCGTCCCCCGGGCCGCCGCGCACAGCGGCGCCATGTCGTACGTACGGTTCGGCGCGGGCCGGGTGCGGCGGGCCTTCGCGGCGGGCGCCGCGGGCTTCTTCGGCGCGGCCCGCCGGGGCCGCTGGGGCCGGTGCCGCGGGGCGGCGGGCTCGACCCGGCTCCGCGCC